>JBOGFV010000271.1:0-5289 GCA_050743525.1 Acidimicrobiales bacterium | reverse complement strand
ATCTGAGGTCGTCGGCGTCCGCGACCGACCTGCAGGCGACGGTCACCGAGGTGCGGCCGGGGGCCACCGAGGAGGAGTACATCACCTCCGGGTTCCTCAACACCACCGATCGGGCGCTCGGCGCCGGCACCACGACGCTCGATCCCGTGCCGACCTACCTCAAGGCCGACCACCGATCGCTTCGGGCCGGCCGCTACACGCTGGTGCGGATCCCGATCGACCCGATCGGCCACGTCTTCCGGGCCGGCACCCGCCTGCGGGTGGTCCTGTCGGCGCCCGGCGGGGACCGGCCGGCGTGGGCGTTCGCGGCCCCATCGACGGGGGGGAAGGTGCTCGACACGGTCGGGCTGGGAGCGGTGGCGGCGTCCTCGCTGGTGGTGAACGTGGTCAGCGGGGTGCCGGCCCCGGCCGCGCTGCCGATGTGCGGGTCACTGCGGGGGGAGCCGTGCCGGGCCTACGCACCGCTCGGGAACCAGGGCTGAGGGCGGATCGTCGTCTCTCGCCGAGGTGCTCGACGGCACGCCGTCGACGCAGGGGGCCGCCCAAGTCGCCGAGGGCTCCGGATCTCGACCGTCGACCGGGGGGGACCGTCATCCAGGAGCCCTCGCGGCGACGGATACCCCGGTCCCTGCTGATCGCAAAGAGGCCGCCAGCCGCCGCCGGTAGGATCGGGTCCAGATGCTCTCCCTCAACCCCGAGAAGCTCTTCATCGTCCTCATCGTGGCGCTGGTCCTGTTGGGGCCGGACAAGCTGCCCAAGCTGGCCCGCCAGCTCGGGGCCGGGTGGACGAAGGTCAAGGCCTTCCAGCAGCGCATGGAGGCCGAGGTCCGCGAGACCATCCCGGAGCTGCCCTCCAGCCACGAGATCGCCCGGATCGTGCGCTCGCCGGTGTCGTACCTGAATTCGATGGCCGGCCCGGACTCGACGCTCGTGCCCGACCCGGCGGCGCCGAGGGCGACGGGGGAGCCGGCCGCGGAGTTCCCGCTCGACCCGGCCGCCCCGGCGCCCTCGACCAACGGGCACTCCCCGGCCCCCCCGCTGGTCCGACCGGTCGCGGTCCCCGGCCACCACCTGCCGGCGGACCCGGGGATGAACTGACCGCCGCCGGCGGCACCGACTGAGAGCGAGCGCGCAGAATGGCGACCCGGCTGCTCGGCCGAAGGGAGCGTCCGACCCCTGACGCGATGACGCTCGTCCAGCACCTGGCCGAGCTGCGCCGTCGGCTGATCTTCTCGGTGGTGGCCTTCATCCTCGGCGCCGCCGCGGCGGCCGCCTTCTACCCCGGGATGCTGAAACTCCTCCAGCACCCCTACTGCACCGTCAACCCGCACAACTGCAGCTTCTACGTGACGAGCCCGCTGGACCCGCTCAGCCTGCGGATCCAGATGGCGGCGTTCGGCGGCCTGCTGCTGGCCTCGCCGGTCATCCTCTTCCAGCTCTGGCGGTTCATCACCCCGGGCCTCAACCGCAACGAGAAGCGCTACGTCGTCCCGTTCGTCCTGAGCTCGATCGTGATGTTCGTGGCCGGTTGTGCGCTCGCGTACGTGGTGTTCCCGCACGCGCTGAGCTTCCTGCGCCACGTCGGGGGCCCGAGCCTGCGCCAGATCCTGTCCCCGAACGCGTACCTGAGCTTGATCCTGCTCATGATGTTCCTGTTCGGGATCACCTTCGAGTTCCCGGTGATCCTGGTGGCGCTGCAGCTGGTCGGGATCGTGCGGCCCGGCCAGCTCCTGCACCATTGGCGCTGGGCCGTCATCGGGCTCACGCTGATCGCGGCCGTCTTCACCCCGAGCGCCGACCCGCTGTCCATGCTGGTGCTGGCCGTCCCGCTCGTGTCCTTCTTCTTCCTTTCCATCGGCATCGGCAAGCTCCTCCAGCGGTGACCGAGGTCGCCGGCAGCGTCTCCGACGGAGGAGCGCGCGCTGCCGACGCGGGTCGGCGGCGCTTCCTCGCCGGGCTCCGCTTCCCGCCCGATGCCTTCCAGCTGGAGGCGTTCGACATCCTCGACGCCGGCAGCTCGGTCCTCGTGTCCGCCCCGACCGGGTCGGGCAAGACCCTGGTGGCCGAGTACGCCATCGCCGCCACGATCGCCCGGGGGACCAAGGTCTTCTACACGACGCCCCTCAAGGCGCTTTCCAACCAGAAGTACCGGGACCTGTGCGCGGCCCACGGCGAGGAACGGGTCGGCCTCCTGACCGGCGACACCGCCATCCGGGCCCACGCCCAGATCGTCGTGATGACCACCGAGGTCCTGCGCAACATGTTGCTGGCCGCCTCCGACTTGCTGGCCCGGCTCGAGACGGTGATCCTCGACGAGGTCCACTACCTCCAGGACCCCTACCGCGGCGGGGTGTGGGAGGAGGTGCTGGTGCTCTCGGCGCCGGCCGTCCGGTTCGTCTGCCTGTCCGCCACGGTCGCCAACGCCAGCGAGCTCGGCGCATGGCTGCGCTCGGTGCGGGGCCCGGTCGAGGTGGTGGTCGAGCAGCGCCGGCCCATCACGCTGCGCCACCACTTCGCGGTGCACCGCCGCAGCGACGAGACCTCGGTCCTGTCGCCCCTCCTCGGCCGCGGGGCCGCCTCCGACGAGGCGCTGCGCATCGACCAGACGGTCCGGCGGGCCGGGCGGGTGCCGATGCCCCGGTCGATGGCATCGGGGGGCCGGCGCCCCCAGATGCGCCTCCCGGTGCGGTCGCCGCGGCGCCTCGAGGTGGTCGAGCTGCTGGAGGAGGAAGAGCTCCTCCCGGCCATCGTCTTCATCTTCAGCCGGGCGGCCTGCGACGACGCGGTGCGTCAGTGCCTGCGCGACGGGGTCCGGCTCACCACCAGGGTGGAGCGCGACACGATCCGGGAGGTGGCCGAGCGCCACGTCTCGACCCTGTCCGACGACGACCTTGGGGTCCTCGGCTACCCCGAGTGGATGGAGGGCCTCGAGGCCGGCTTGGGCGCCCATCACGCCGGGCTGGTCCCGGCGTACCGCGAGACGGTCGAGGAGTGCTTCTCGGGCGGGCTCCTCAAGGTGGTGTTCGCGACCGAGACGTTGTCGCTCGGCATCAACATGCCGGCTCGCACGGTCGTCATCGAGCGGTTCACCAAGTTCGGCGGGGCCGGTCGGGCCACCCTCACCTCGGGGGAGTATGCCCAGCTGACCGGGCGGGCCGGGCGGCGCGGGCACGATGCCGAGGGCCACGCGGTGGTGCTGTTCTCGCCCGAGACCCCGCTCGCCGACGCCGCCCGGGTCGCGCTGGCCCCGCCGCCCGACCTGCGCTCGACGTTCCGCCCCACCTACAACCTGGCCGTCAACCTGGTCCGGCGCTTCGACCGGGAGACCGCCCATGGCGTCCTGCGCAGCTCCTTCGCGCAGTGGCAGGCCCACCGCATCCCCAGCCGCTCGCCGGAGCTGTTGACCGAGGCCCTGGGCCGCCGCCTGGCCGTGCTCGAGGAGCTCGGCTACGTGTCGGGCTGGTCGCTGACCGACCCCGGGCGCCGGCTGTCGACCGTGTACCACGAGTCGGACCTGCTGGTCGCCGAGTCCCTGTCGGGCGACGTCCTCGAGGGCGCCGAGCCCGAGATCGTGGCCGGTGTGCTGTCGGCGGTGGTGTTCGAGAAGCGCCGGGCCCGCAAGGTGTTCGGCCACGCCCGGGGAAGGCGCTCGGACCAGCGCCGCAAGGGGGCGGGCGACCGGCTGGGCGAACGGCGACGAATGGACCTGGCCGAACGGCTCGGCCGCCTCCAGGCCCACTTCGAGCGGATCCGGGCCTTGGAGGAGATCCACACGGTGCCGCGGACCGCGCAGCCGGAGCCGGGACTGGCCACCGCGGTGGCGGCCTGGGCTCGGGGGGCCTCCTTCGGAGCCACCCTGGACGTGGCGGCCCGGGACGTGGGGGAGATGGCGCCGGGCGACTTCGTGCGGACGATCCGCCAGCTCGCCGATCTGGTCCATCAGGTCGGGATCGTGGCCCCGGACCCCGACGTGGCCCGGGCGGCCACTGCCGCCCAAGAACTCCTGCTCAGAGACGTCGTTGCGGCCGGGACGGTGCCGTCATCCGCGCTCAACGAAGGGGTGTCGCCCTAAGGTTTGCCTCTCATGTTCCCCTACGTCGAAGAGCGCTTCAGTGACGACGAGGTCGCCATCCTGCAGCGTTACTTCACCAACGTCTACGGGCCGGCTTTCGCGCTGGTCAACCTGCCCGAGGTGGTCAAAGGGGCCCTCTTCGCCCGCTATTCGCGCTCGGCCAAGAGCCTGCGGCGCCTCTTCCTGGATGAGTTCGTCTGCGACCTCGAGATCTCGGGGGATGCCTCGATCGACGCGACCGTCGGGATGAAACGGGCCGAGGAGCTCTACGAGCGGGTCTTCTACGAGTACGGCGACGACTCGGTCGCCCAGGTCGGCGGGGTGCACCTGGCTTGTGAGCAGGCCTCCAACATCCTGACCAAGGTCCTCGAGTGGGGGCGGCTGATGGCCTACCTCGAACAGTCGACCCGCTACATCGGATACGACACCCGGATGACCAACGGCCACTACCGGTACCACCGGCCGACGGCCATCCTCGAGTCGGGCCTCGGCGCCCGCTACGTGGGCGACATGGACCGGATGTTCGACACGTACGGCGAGCTCATGCCCCGACTGCAGAGCTGGCTCATCACCCGGTTCCCCCGCCAGCCCGGGGACTCGGACTTCGTCCACCGCCAGGCCGTCCGGGCCAAGGCCCTGGACGGGCTCCGGGGCCTGCTCCCGGCCGCCTCGCTGTCCAACGTGGGCATCTACGGGTCGGGCCAGAGCTACGAGTCGCTGCTGCTCAAGATGCGCAGCCACCCGCTGCCCGAGGCACGCTTCTACGCGGACCTGATGCTGACCGAGCTGCGCAAGGTCATCCCGTCGTTCCTCCAGCGCGTCGACGTCTCCGAGCGCGGCGGCGAGTGGTCCGCCTACTTCGCCGACACGCGTACCCAGACCGAACGAATCCTCAAACGTCTGTGGCCCGACGCCCTGCCCGGCGGGGCCGCCGAGCGGCTGGGCGCCGAGACCGGCGAGGTCCGCCTGGTCGACTTCGACCCCGACGGCGAGGACAAGCTGCTCGCCGCGATCGCGTTCGCGCCGTCGACGATGTCCGAGGACGAGGCGCTGCGCCGCGTGCGGGCGTTGTCGCACGACGAGCGGGTGTCGCTGCTGCACGCGTACGTCGGCGACCGCAAGAACCGGCGACACCGCCCCGGGCGCGCCTTCGAGCGCATCGACTACCGCTTCGAGATCGTCGTCGACTACGGCGCCTTCCGGGACCTCCAGCGCCA
>JBOGFV010000270.1:0-6364 GCA_050743525.1 Acidimicrobiales bacterium | reverse complement strand
TGACCGGCCCGAACACCGCGTGCTCCCCCTCGAACACGAGGGTCGGGACCCCCCACCCGCCAAGGGACACCACCCGGTCGTGGTCGACCTTCACTTCGTCATGGGTGGTCGGATCCTCGATGGCCTGGCCGACGAGCGCCGGGTCGAGCCCCAGCTGCTCGAGGAGCATCTCGGCCACCTCCCGACGGTGCGGCTTCAGCCCATCGACGTGCAGCGCGGTGCCCGATGCCAGGTACCAACGGTCGAGCAGCTCGGGGTCGAGCCGGCGCAACAGCGCCCCGACCCGCATCATCGACCACCCGTAACTCCACTCCCGCTCCCAAGGGTGTTTTTTTCCCTCGGCCCGGTTGATCTCCTCCAGGCTGAAGAACCGCCACCGGACGTCGACGCCGAGGCGATCCCGCACGGTGCGCATCCAGATCGACGTCTGGTACGCCCACGGGCACATGACGTCGAAGTGGAAGTCGACGGTGCTCGGGGTCGCGGTCATGTCGCGGCGATGAAGTCGGCGACGACCTTGGCCAGCTCCTCCCCCTTGTCCTCCTGGAGGAAGTGGCCACCCCCTTGGATGGTCGTGTGGGGCTGGCCCTCGGCCCCCTTCACGGGGCCGATGAACTGGCGCTCCCCGCCCTTGGTGATGGGGTCGCCGTCGCTGAACGCACACAAGAGGGGGCGGTCGAACTCGCGCAGCACCTCCCACGCCGCCACGTTGGCGTCGTGGGCCGGGTCGTCCGGGGCGGTCGGCACGAGCGAGGGGAACTTGCGGGCCCCCGCCTTGTAGGAGTCGTCGGGGAACGGCGCGTCGTAGGCGGCGATCACGTCATCGGCCAGCCGGTTGGCGCAACCGCCCGAGATGATCCCCCCGACCGGGAAGTTCTCGGTCGTGGTGGCGAAGTTCTGCCAGTTCAAGAACGCCTCGGTCGGCTTCCCATCCCCGGTCGGCAGGCCTGTGTTGGCCACGACCACACGGGCGAAGCGGTCGGGCTCGGCGGTGACCAGCCGGAGTCCGATCAGGCCGCCCCAGTCCTGGCCGAACAGGGTGATGGCGCGCAGGTCCAGGCGGTCGAACAGCGTCTCGCGCATCCAGTCGACATGGCGCTGGTAGCTGTAGTCACCCTGGTCGCCGGGCTTGTCGGAGCGCCCGAACCCGACGAGGTCCGGGGCGACGCAACGATGACCGGCGGCCACCAGGCCCGGGATCATCTTGCGGTAGAGAAAGCACCACGACGGCTCGCCGTGCATGAGCAGGACCGGGGCGGCGGCGTCAGGCCCCTCGTCGAGGTAGTGAACCCGGATGCCTTCGACGAGCTCGACGTAGTGAGGCTCGAAGTCGAAGTCCGGGAGCGAGGCGAAGCGATCGTCGGGCGTCCGCAGGACGTGCATGGAAGACCTCCGGTTGCTCGGCCGCGCCGTCGCTCGCAGGCTACCGGCCGAGGCCTTACTAGCCCACCGGCGAGGCTGACCGCAACCGTGGTTGCGCCCCTCGGTTCGGGCAACGAAACCTCGGTAGAGTCCCTCTTCGGCCCCGAGGCGAGCGAGTCGGGCCAAGGGGAGGTGCCGATCGTGGCTCCGACGCCGAACGAACCCGACTTCAGGGGACACATCGGGCGCACCTATCGCGACTCAACTCCGTGGTGGCCCGACCCGCCGGCCGGCCTCGGCGGCCCCAATGTGGTGGTGATCGTCCTCGACGACACCGGCTTCGCCCACTTCGGCTGCTACGGCTCGGAGCTTGCGACCCCCAACATCGATCGGCTCGCCGCCGGCGGCCTCCGCTACACCAGCTTCCACACCACCGCGCTGTGCTCGCCGTCGCGGGCGGCGCTGCTCACGGGGCGCAACCCGCACGCCGTCGGGATGCGGGGGGTGTCCAATTGGAACACCGGCTATCCGCACATGCGGGGCGGCGTCTCGCCGCGCGCCGCCACGATCGCCGAGCTGCTGCGGACGCACGGGTATGCGACCTATGCGGCCGGCAAATGGCACCTCGCCCCCTTGGAGGAGTGCAGCGCCGGCGGACCCCACCACAACTGGCCGCTCCAAAAGGGCTTCGACCGCTTCTACGGGTTCCTGCAGGGCGAGACCGACCAGTTCTACCCAGAGCTCACCCTGGACAACGGGCACATCGACCCGCCCGGGCGACCCGAGGACGGCTACCACGTCTCCGAGGACATCGTCGATCGGGCGATCGGCTGGATCGGCGACCTCCAGTCGGTCCGGCCGGACCGCCCGTTCTTCTTGTACCTGGCCTTCGGGGCGACCCACGCCCCGCATCAGTCGCCGCTCGAATACCGACTGAGATGGCGGGGGCGCTTCGACGACGGGTACGACGCGACTCGGGCCCGCTGGTACGCGCGACAGGTCGAGCTGGGCGTGATCCCGGAGGGCACGACGCTCGCCCCCCGGAACCCCGGGGTGCCGGCCTGGGACGAGCTCACCGACAACCAGAAGGCCTTCTCGGCCCGGCTCCAGGAGGCCTTCGCGGCCATGCTCGAGCACACCGACGGGCAGATCGGCCGGCTAACCGACTTCCTGGAGCGCCGAGGCCTCCTCGACAACACCGTCCTCGTCCTGCTCTCCGACAACGGAGCCTCGAGGGAGGGCGGGCCGTTCGGGGTCATGGACGAGTTCAGCTTCTTCAACGCGGCCTGGGAGGACATCGATGAGATCGTGGCCAACCGGCTCGACGACATCGGCGGCCCCCACTCGCACTCCAACTACCCGTGGGGCTGGGCCCAGGTCGGCAATACGCCGCTGCGCTGGTACAAGCAGAACACCTACGGCGGTGGGGTCCGGGACCCCCTGATCATCCACTGGCCCAACGGCATCGCCGACAAGGGGGCGTTCCGGCGCCAGTTCTGCCACGCCGTCGACCTCGCCCCGACCATCCTCGAAATCGCCGGCGCGCCTGTCCCCGAGCACTTCAACGGAGTGCCCCAGATCCCGGTCCACGGCGCATCGATCACCGCGACCTTCAGCGACCCCGACGCGGCCGACCCGAGGCACATCCAGTACTTCGAGCAGATGGGCCACCGGGGGCTGTGGGCGGACGGCTGGAAGATCACCACGTACCACGAGGCCGGCCACCCGTTCGACGACGTCGAGTGGGGCCTGTTCAACCTGCACGACGACTTCTCGGAGTGCCATGACCTGGCCGCGGAGCACCCCGACAAGCTGCGGGAGCTGATCGACGCCTGGTGGGGCGAGGCCGGCCAGCACGGCGTGCTGCCCCTCGACGACCGGTCCATCGAACTCTTCGGCGGGGCCCCCCGGCCCGGCACCGTGCACGCCCGGACCGACTACGTCTACTTCCCGCCCATCGCCCACATCCCGTCCGACGCCGCTCCGCCGCTGGGCGGCAAGCCCTGGGATCTCGTCGCCGAGGTCGAGGTGGGCGAGAAGGCTGAGGGCGTCCTCTATGCCCGCGGCGGGCACAACGTCGGCCACACCTTCTTCTTGAAGGACGATCAGCTCCACTTCGACTACAACGCGCTCGGCACCCACTTCCGGGCCACCGCCCCGCTCTCGCTCTCGCCGGGGCACCACGAGATCACCGCCCGGTTCGCGAGAGTGGACAAGGGCGGCGTCCTCACGCTGGCGGCCGACGGCCACGACCTGGTGACCATCGAGATCCCGAAGCTCGTGCGGATGCTGGGCTCGACCGGGCTCGACGTGGGGCGGGACGCGCTGTCGCCGGTGGTGGACGACTACGAAGGCCCGTTCCCGTTCACCGGCACGATCGAGCGGCTCACCTTCCGGCTCCGGGGCCGTCCCGACGCAGCCGAGATCGAGGCGACTGCTCGGGCGGAGCTGGCCAAGGAGTGAGGCCAACGGGGCCGGATGGGATCGACGCGTAGCCTGCACCCGTGGGAACGGACATGGAGGGGCGGGTCCGCCGAATCTGTCTGGGTCTGCCCGAGGTGACCGAGAAAGTCAGCCACGGCTCGCCTGCCTTCTTCGTGAAGAAGCAGTTCGTGATGCTGTGGGCCGGTGGACACCATGATCACCACTTCCCCCATCTCTGGTGCTCGGCTCCGCCGGGTGCCCAGGAGGCGCTCATCCGCGGCGACCCGAAGCGATACTTCCGTCCTCCCTACGTGGGCGGTCGGGGTTGGGTGGGGCTCCGACTCGACCACCCGATCGACGAAGAGGAGCTAGCCGGGCTCATCGAGGACGCGTACTGCACCGTTGCCCCATCGAGGCTTACTGCCGAACTCGGCCGCTGACCTGGGTTGTTGCCCACCCTGCTCTCCTTCGCCAGCCGCGCGCCTGCATCTGGGCCACCACAACGACGAACGAAGCCGATCGTGAACGGTTCTTCGGCTGGGCGGCGCCCGGCGTATCCATGTGATCGAGTCCGATTGGTACCAGCGGATGGCCGCCACAGCACCACTCGCCCCGGCTGAACCCTCAGAACGGCAACCGGCCTCGGGCCCTGCTCCCGAGGGCGGCAGCCCGCCCCGACACGTCGTCGACCGTCGCGGCCGACACCGCGCCGGCTCGCCCCGCAGTCTTCGTCGCTCCCACGAGCGCGACGCGCCCCCGCCGGGCCACCCGTAGCCACCTCGTCGCCGCCACCTCTCGATCTCCGCGCAGTCGGCTGAGCAGGCCTGCCGCAGCAGCGGCTCCGGTCAACCCTGCGAGCAGCGCTCGACGATGGGCCGTCACCCACCACTGGGCGCTTCGCGAATGGGCCTCGTCGTCGAACCGGCCGTGGGCGCCCGGGTCGCGGTCGACCGGGGCATAGAGGTTGTCGGGCCGCGACGGGCTGTCGGCCGACTTGCTCTGCTGGGCCTGGTACCCCTGGCGGGCGAGATACCGGTCGAGCAGGCCTGGGGCGACCTTGTTGCCGACCACCGTCGCCACCGTTGACATCCCGACGTAGTACCCGCGCCGGCGCGGATGGGCTGCCGCGAAGGCGACCGCCCGGGCCCCAACCTCCGGCTGGTACACGGGCGCGACCGGGCGGGCTTGGCCCGGCAACGTCGAGCGGACCCAACCGAACTGCGGCGTGTTCATGGCCGGCATGTGGACCATGGTCACCTTGACCTTGCTCTTGTCGTGCATCAACTCGGTCCGGAGGGCCTCGGTGAAGCCGACGATGGCGTGCTTGGAGCCGCAATAGGCGGCCTGGAGCGGGATCGAGCGGAATGCGAGCGCGCTCGACACCTGGACGACGACGCCCCGGTCTCGCGGGATCATGTGCTCCAGGGCGGCTCGTGTGCCGTGGACGAAGCCGAAGTAGTCGACGGCGGTGGCCCGCTCGAAGTCCTCGATCTCGGTCTCCATGAACGGTGAGAACACGGACGTCATTGCGTTGTTCACCCACACATCGATCGGCCCGAGCTCGTTCTCGATCTGGCGGGCCGCCTTGCGCACCGCTTCCCAGTCGGCGACGTCGACGGAGAGCTCGAGGTGCTCGACGCCGAGCTGGCCCAACTCGGTGGCCACTCCGTCGAGTCCGTCCTCGCCTCGGGCGAGAGCGGCGATGGAGTGACCTTCTGCTGCGAATTGCTTGGCAATGGCGCGACCGAGTCCGGCCGATGCACCGGTGACGACGACGACGCGATCCTTCGACATGGCACCTCCGAGGGGTTTCCTGGGTCATACCCACACCCGGCGCACCAGACACCCAGCCAACGTTTCACCCCGACAAGCGCGGGTAGGGCAAGGCATACATCGACCAGGAGGATCGAATCGTGAGCACCACTCCCCCGCCAGACGGCATCGTCAACCTGCTGTTGGAGGACCACCAGAGCGCCGAGCAAGGCCTCGACGAATTCATGAAGGCAGACCCCGAGGCCCGCCCGGAGTTGTTCTGGAAGCTGACCGACGAGTTGGTCCGCCACGAGGTGGCCGAGGAGGTTGTCGTCTATCCGACCGTACGCAAGCTCGGCTGGGACGCGGTGGCCAACGCCCGGATCGCCGAGCAGGCCGAGGCTGAGGAGCAGCTGGCCCGGATGGAGAAGCTCGAGCCATCGGCGCCCGAGTTCATGGCCGAGTTCACCGATCTGAGAGCTGCGGTGCTCGAGCACGCGAAGAGCGAGCAGTCGGAGGTCTTCCCGCTCCTGGCCAAGGCGCCGAGCGAGCTGCAGGTCGAGCTCGGCCAGCGCTACCAGGCGGCCAAGCGGGCCGCCCCGAATCACCCGCACCCTCACGCCCCGGACACCCCGCCTGGCAACAAGATCGTCGGCCCGATCGCTGCACTGATCGACCGGGTTCGTGACGCCGCCAACGGCCTCTAGGTGACCGGTGTCTTTCGGGTGGCTGGTGGGAGGCCGGAAATTCGCCTCCGCACAGGATCGCCTGCGCGCCCCGATCTGCGCCCCGGACGATTCAGATGACCCCATTTCACGCGCCCCGT
>JBOGFV010000269.1:0-12533 GCA_050743525.1 Acidimicrobiales bacterium | reverse complement strand
ATGCTGAGAAGACCGTCGGTGAGCCGTGTGCGGGCAAATCGCATGCACGGTTCGATGGGCGGGTGCTGGAGACGGAGTGTGCCCCGTGTCTGACGAGTCGCACCACCGCGCCAGCGCTCGACCCTCGTAGAGGATGACGTCGTGCCCCCTCAGCCCCTCGGGCCTGGTCGCGGCGCCGGCCGAGCCCCGGTCCGACCCCGACTGGGCGTCGTGACCGGCCGGATGCCGAGCCCGGTCGAGCGGCTGCTCGCCGAGGTGCGCGCCGGGCTGGAGCTGATCGGTCCCGCCGAAGCGGCGGCCCGCCAGGCCGCCGGCGCGCTGTTGGTCGACATCCGACCGGTCGAGCTCCGCGCCGCCGAGGGCCAGATCCCGGGCGCGATCGTCGTCGATCGCAATGTCCTCGAGTGGCGGCTGGAGCCCGATGGCGCCCACCGCCACCCCGACGCGGGTCCGTCGGGGCGCCCGGTGGTCGTCTTCTGCCAGGAGGGCTACGCCTCCGGCCTGGCCGTGGCGTCGCTGCAGCAGCTGGGGCTCACCCGGGTCAGCGATCTGGACGGTGGCTTCGCGGCGTGGCGGGCGGCCGGCCTCCCGGTCAGCCCAGGCCCTGCTGCTTGACCCAGTTGTCGGCCGCGGTGGCCGCCGAGACGTGCTCGTCGTTGACCTGGATGTTGAGCTTCGACAGCTGCGCGGTGGTCAGCTTGGCCGAGACCTTGTTCAGCAGCGACGCCACCTTGGCGGAGTCGACCGACTTGCGGATCACCGGGATGACGTGGTCGGCCGGCTGCAGGTGCTTGTCGTCGGTGAGGGCCACGAACCCGTTCGACACCACGTTCCCGTCGCTCGAGAACAGTTCGACCACCTGGACCTGACCGTCCTTCAGCGCGGCCACGCTGACCGGGCCGGCCTCGTCGAGGCTCTTGAACCCCTTGAAGTGCAGGCCATAGACGTGCTCGAGGCCGAGCAGGCAGGTCGGGCGGGTCGGGCACTCGGGCGGGGCGCCCAGCTCGAGCTTGGAGGCGTGCGACTTCAGGCTCGACACGGTCGAGAGGTGGTACTTCCGGGCCGTCGCCTTGGTCACCACGAACACGTTGGAGTCGATGGCCGGGGCCGGGTTGAGGACGGTGGCGCCGGACCCGTTGAGCAGGCGCTTCAGCTGGGCGACCGCCGAGGTGATGTTGTTGGCCGCCCTGGTGGCCTTGGCGTTCAAGAACAGCAGGAGCGTCCCGGCGTAGTCGGGTTCGATGTCGAGCTGGCCGTTGGCGAGCGCCGGCTCGACCACCGAGCGGGTGCCGAGGTCGGGCTTCACCTGGACCTGGTAGCCGGCGTGCTGCAGCACGGCCGCATAGGCGTAGGCGACGATGTCGTCCTCGGCGAAGTTGACCGCTCCGATCGTGATCGGGCCGGTGCTCGTCGCGGCGGCCGCGGTGCCGAGCGGCACGGCGATCATCAGTGCCGAAGCGAGGGCGACCACTCCAAGCAGGATCCGCTTGAGGCTCATTGGTGTGGGGTCCTTCCTTTCGGCGCCGCCGGGCGGCCCCGGTCAAATAGCCAAAACCCGATGGATAAGGTCGAAATTAGCCGTTCCGTCACAATGCTGACAGACGAATCATTCCCGCGAGTGGTGACGATTGTCACCCCGGAATGCGATCTCGGGCCGTCGGGCTCAGATCCCCACCCCGGCGCGGGGCCGCCGGCCGAGCCCGGCGAGGCGGAGCGGCTTGGGGGTGAGGGCCCGTTGGGCGCCGGCCAGCGAGAGGGCCACCAGCCCGGCCAGCACCGCGACGAGGGCCGAGCCGCTGAAGGCCTCCACGTTGTCCTGGGTGGCCAGGCCGGACAGGACATAGGTCCCGAGGTCCGAGTAGCTGACGTACGCGGCCAGTGTGGAGGTGGCCACCACCTCGATGGCGGCCGTCCGGACGCCCGCGCCGATGAAGGGGAGCGCGAGGGCCAGCTCCACCTTGCGGAACGACTGCATCCCGGTCATGCCCATGGCCCGGGCCGCCTCCCGGACGTCGGCATCGACCTCGCGCATCCCGACGTAGGTGTTGGTCAGGATCGGCGGGATGGCCAACACCACCAGGGCGAGGTAGGCGGCCAGGAACCCGCCGTACTTGATCGAGATGCTCGGGATGATCGCGAACAGGGTGAGGAGCGCGAGGGTGGGGATCGCCCGCGCCGCGTTGGCGGCGTTCACGGCGGCGATCGACCCCCGCCCGGTGTGGCCGGCGAGGGCCCCGAGGCCGCCGCCGATCAGGGCCGCGCTGGCCACCACCGCGATCGAGAGCTTGGCGGTCGCCCACAGCAGCACCGGGATGCCCGAGTCGCCCCGCCAGTGGTCGCCGGTGGTGAACCAATGCAGCACCTGGGCGAGGAAGTGCATCGCCTAGGCCGGCCCGGCCACCGGGGCGGCCCGGGTGGGGGCCGCGAGGTGCCGGCCCCGCCGGGCCACCCGGCTCCAGGGGACCACGAAGCGCTCGAGGACGACCAGCGCGGCGTCGGCGGCACCGGCCAGCGCGACCGACAGCACGAGCCCGACCATGATCGGCGTGTAGAAGGGACCGCTGTCGGATCCTTGCAGTCCGGCCACGAACAGCTGCCCGAGGCCGCCCAGGCCGATCAGCGCGGTGACCGAGACCAGCCCGATCACGGTCACGGTGGCGACGCGGAGGCCGGCCAGGATGTAGGGGACCGCTAACGGCAGCTCGACCTGCAGGAGCGACCGGTTCGGACGGAAGCCCATCGCGCGGGCGGCGTCGCGCGCGTCCTCGGGCACGGCGGCCAGGCCGGCCAGCGTGTTGCGGATGAGGATCAGCTGCGTGTAGCTCACCAGCGCGATCTCGGCCGTGGTCGTCGAGAAGTATCCGGTGACCGGCCCGAGGATCGCGAACATGGCCAGTGACGGGATGATGTAGAGGACGCTGGCCAGGGTCGTGATCGGGCTTCGGGCCAGCCGGGACCGCCACGCCAGCACGCTCAACGGCACCGCGATCACGGTGCCGATCCCCACCGCCAGGAACGACAGCTCGGCGTGCTGGCCCAGGTCCGACAGGATCTGGCCGCCGTTCTGGCTGATCCAGCTCCAGTCGATGAACGGGGTGGCCGCCAGCGGCACGGCCGCGAAGTTAGCGGCCCCGGCCCACATGCCGTGCCCTAGCGTTTCCGCGGTGATCACCCTCGACGGTGTGGCCAAGCGGTACGGGGGCGGGGAGGTCGCCGTCGAGGCGCTCAGCCTCGAGGTCGGCGACGGGGAGCTGTGCGTGCTGGTCGGCCCGTCGGGGTGCGGGAAGACCACCACCTTGCGCATGATCAACCGGCTGATCGAGCCCTCGGGCGGGCGCATCCTGATCGACGGTCGCAATGTCCTCGAGATGGACCCCGTCGAGCTGCGCCGGGGGATCGGCTACGTCATCCAGCAGGGCGGCCTGTTCCCGCACCGCCGAGTCGGCGACAACGTCGCGGTGGTGCCGCGGCTCCTCGGCTGGGCTCCCGATCGGGTCGGCGCCCGGGTGACCGAGCTGCTGGAGCTGGTCGGCCTCGAGCCGTCCCGCTACGCCCGGCGGTTCCCCCACGAGCTCTCGGGGGGCGAGCGCCAGCGGGTGGGGGTGGCCAGGGCGCTCGGCGGCGATCCGCCGGTCCTGCTCATGGACGAGCCGTTCGCGGCGGTTGACCCGGTGACGCGGGGCCGCCTGCAGCAGCAGCTGCTCTCGCTCCAGTCCGAGCTGCACAAGACGATCGTGTTCGTGACCCACGACATCGACGAGGCCGCCCTCCTGGGCGACCGCATCGCGGTGCTGTCCAAGGGCGGAGTGCTCGAGCAGTACGACAGTCCCGGAGGCATCCTCGGCCGGCCAGCGTCGGCGTTCGTGGCCGACTTCGTGGGCGCCGATCGCTCCGTCCGGGTGCTCTCGGTCGTCGAGGTCGGTGCCGACGACCTCTTCCAGGCGCCGACGGTCGGCGCCGGCGACTCGATGCTCGACGCCCGGGGGTCGGCGGCGGGGGCCGACAGCCGGTGGGCCGTGGTCCTGGCGCCCGACGGCGGGCTGCGCGGCTGGGTGGACCTCGACCCCTCCAACGCCGGCGCGGTGTCGGACCACCTGCGGCCGTTCGACGTCGCCATCCAGCTCGGGACGTCGCTGCGCACCGCGCTCGCCCAGATGCTGGAGCACGACGTCCGCTGGGTGCCGGTCGTCGACGGCGACCGCTACCTCGGGGTGCTCACGCCCAACGCCCTCCACGCGGCCATGCGGCGCTCGGTCGGGGGACAAGCGGTCCCGGGCTGAGCCTCCTCAGGGACCCAGCTCGATGGTCCGGTGCAGCTCGACCGCGTCGAGCAACTGGCGGTCGTGGGAGACGAGCAGGAGGGTCCCTTCGAAGTGCTCGAGGGCCGACTCGAGCTGCTCGATCGCCGGCAGGTCGAGGTGGTTGGTGGGCTCGTCGAGGACGAGGAAGTTCACCCCGATCCCCTGGAACCGGGCCAGCTCGGCCCGGGTCCGCTCGCCGGGCGAGAGCGAGGCGCTCGGCCGGCCGACCTGGTCGGCTCGGAGGCCGAACTTGGCCAGCAGCGCCCTCGCCTCGGTGCTGGTCATCCCGGCGGCGGTGATGCGGGCCACGATCGAGTCGCCCGAGCCGATGCCGCTGCGGTCCTGGCCGAGCTCGCCCACCACCACGCTCGGCCCCATCCAACGCTCTCCGACCGTGAGCGGCACCCGTCCGAGCAGCGCGGCCACCAGCGTCGATTTCCCCGAGCCGTTGGGCCCGACGACGCCGACGCGCTCGGCCCACCCGATCTCGAGGTCGACGGGACCGAGCCGGAAGTCGCCGCGTTCGACGACCGCGTCCGACAAGCGGGCCACCACGGCCCCGGCCCGAGCGGCCTGCTCGATGCGGAAGTTGAGCTGCCACCCCTCCCACGGCTTCTCGACCACCTCGAGGGCCTCGAGGGCCCGCTGGGTCCGTCGGGCTCTCGAGGCCAGCTGCTCGGTGCGGTTGATCCGAAAGTCCCGCTGGGTCTTGTCGTGGTCGCGTTGGCGCCTCTCCCGGGCCACGCCATGGGTGGCCCAGTCCCGCTCGCGGCCCGCCCTCGCCTTCAGCTCGGCCCGCTGGGCCTCGGAGGAGCGGAACGCCTCCTCGGCGTGGCGCCGGTCGGTCTCGCGCTGGGCCAGGTAGGCGTCCCAGCCGCCCCCGAACCGCCGGCCCCGGTGATCGTGCTCGCCGAGCTCGAACACGTCGGTGACCGTTCGGCGCAGGAAGTCGCGGTCGTGGGAGACCACGACCACCCCGCCCGCCCGGGTCTCCACGAACGCGCTCAGCCGGTCGAGGCCGTTGAAGTCGAGGTCGTTGGTGGGCTCGTCCAGCAGGGTCAGGTCGAACCGGGACAGGACGATGGCCGCCAACGCGACCTTGGCCGACTGGCCGCCCGAGAGCGTGGCCGCGTCGTGGTCGCCGATCCCGCCGACGCCCAGGTCCTCCAGGGCGGCATCGATGCGGGCATCGAGATCCCCGTCCGAAAGGGCGACGAATCGATCCAGCGCCACCGCGTAACGGTGGTCGGCGACCGGTTCGTCCCGCTCCAGCGACCGCGCCGCCTCCATCAGCTCGGTCTCGGCGCCGGCGACGCCGGTCAGGCGGGCCAAGAGGGCCCGGACCGACTCGCCGGGGGCGTGGGCGTGCTCCTGGGCCAACAGTCCGACCGTCGCCGCCGGCGGGTCGAGGCGCACCGCCCCTTGATCGGGTCGGATCGAGCCGCCCAGGACGCCGAGCAGGGTGGACTTGCCTACCCCGTTCGCCCCGACCACGCCGATCCGGTCTCGGGGTGCGACGGTCAGCGCCACGTCGTCAAGGACGAGCTGGTCGCCGCGGGCGAGGGTCAGTCGGGAGGCGAGCAGGGTCGCCGAGGGGTGCAGGGGTGCGGACACAGTGGCTCCATCGCCGAAGGGGAACGGGTCGGGTCGATGTTGGGCCGCGTTCAACGCACCCAGCGATGCTACCGCTCGAGGTGTGAGCTCATTGGTGTGGCGCTGGTCCCTTGACCTCCGAGCGCTCCCTCGAGCTCCACCGGCGGGCCGTCGACGCGCCAACGCGGGTCCCGTCGCTGCTGATCGTCGAGATCGGGTCGCGCATCAGGGTCGCTCCACGATCGCGGGCCTCCTGGACCCATCGTGACCGGCGTGAGCTCCGCAGGACGCGCCGTGAGTTGGCGGTCCGCCGACCGTTCGGCGCCCGCCGGCTGCACCGGCACCGCCCCGACGTGGTGAGCCGGCGGGTGGCGGGCCTTCGCGTGGCTCGGTCGCGGGTCCTCCGGCCCACCCTTGTGACCAGGGGGCCGGTGGCACACTGGTGACGATGGGCTGGCGAGGGCGATCGAGCGACGGCCGATCGTCGACCTTCGCGTCGCTGCACGTCCGCAACTACCGGCTGTTCTTCGCCGGCCAGGTCATCTCCACCTCGGGGACCTGGATGCAGGCGGTGGCCCAGGGCTGGCTGGTGCTGCGCCTGAGCCACAGCGGCACCGACCTCGGCCTCATCACGGCGGCTCGGTTCCTGCCGATGATGCTGTTCTCGCCGTGGGGCGGCCTGGTGGCCGACCGGATCGACAAGCGCCGGATCCTCTATGTCACCCAGACCCTGGCCGGGCTCCTGGCGCTCGCCCTGGCCATCCTCGACGCCACCGGCGTCATCACGCTGTGGATGGTGGCGGTCGTCGCCCTGACCCTCGGGTGCGTCAACGTGTTCGACAACCCGACCCGCCAGAGCTTCATCGCCGAGATGGTCTCCGAGACCGACCTGCCCAACGCGATCACCCTGAACTCGGTCACCATCAACCTGGCCCGGGTCATCGGGCCGGCGGTCGCCGGCGTGCTCATCGCCACGGTCGGCATCGCGCCGTGCTTCGGGGCCAACGCAGCGTCGTTCGTGGCCGTGGTGGTGAGCCTGGCCATGATGCGGGGCGCCGACCTGTTCCCCGTCGACCGCCCGCCCCGCCAGCCCGGCCAGATCCGCCAGGGCCTGCGGTATGTGCGGCGGACCCCCGAGCTGCTGGTTCCCCTGACCATGATCCTGGTGGTCGGGACCCTGGCCTGGGAGTTCCAGGTCTCGCTCCCGCTGATGGCCCGGTTCACCTTCCACGGCTCGGCCGCCACCTACGGGACCATGCTCGCCTTCACGGGCGTGGGCGCCATCGTCGGGGGCCTGGTCACGGCCCGCCGCAACCGGGTCTCGGCCGTCGGCCTCGGGCGCTCGTCGATCGGGTGGGGACTGGCCATCCTGGCCGCCTCGGTCGCGCCCAATCTCCCCACCGAGTACGCGCTCCTCCTCCTGGTCGGCTACGGGAGCATCAGCTTCAACTCGCTGGCCAAGACCACCCTGCAGCTGGCCGCGGTCCCGTCGATGCGGGGCCGGGTCATGGCGCTGTGGAGCGTCGCCTGGCTCGGGTCGACCCCGATCGGGGGGCCGATCGTGGGGTGGATCGGCCAGCACGCCGGCGCCCGCTGGTCACTGGTGGTGGGAGGGATCGCGGCGGTGGCGGCCGGGGTGTTCGGCTACGCCAGCTTGACCAAGATCGACCGCCGGGCGGCCCCCCTGGAGGGCAGGGACGCGACGCCGGGGCCCGACTCGGCCGAGATCGTGACGAACGCCGAGGCCTGATCGCCCGCTCAGCGACAGGACACCGACGAGGTTCGTCTCCGGGTCGTGGTCGTCGTGCACGACACGCCGGCGATCCGCTCGCTTGACCCAGCAGGGTCTCACCGCCCGAGTGCGTGCCCCGGAACACTTCGAATCCGGTCGCGCCGGCCCCGGCGCTCGTCGACGACGAGAACCCGGAGACCGAATTGATGTTGGTGGGGGTGAGTCCGGACCCTGCGACGGGCGCGTTGGCTCCCCATTGCGACCAGCGTGGGTGAGGTGCGCGAATCGCGACTGCTCGTTGCCATGCTGCACAACCTTCGAGAGACAGGTGGCGTAGCCGGGGCCACGGTGCCGCCCACCGACTGGTCCGTTCCCGAGAACGGCAGGACGCCACCCTGATTCGGGGCCACCGTTGATCCGGTCCCGGAGCTGGACGCGCCAGCCGGCCCAGGCCCGATGAAGAGGACCGCGGCCGCAGCGGCGAGGCACCCGACAGAGATCGGCTTGCGGAGGGACTGGCTGGACCACGCGGCTCCGTTTTCGGTCGGCGAGCGCCGAGACGTCTATTGGGGTCCTGACCACTGTGGGTGGATGCCGGGGCCTGTAGCCGCCGCCCCAGCCACTCCGAGTGGTGGTCGGCGGGCGGATCGATCGGCGCCCCCCGCCTCGTTCAGGCCACCTCGATCCCGGTCGCCGCGCCGACCGGTCGGAGGCCGAGATCGTCTCGCCGGCCCCGGGCCGCCGACGGTCAGCGAGACGATCCGGCCCGCCCAATAGGGTGGCCGGCGTGGGTGCCGCCGCGGACGGGTCGGACCGGTGACCGCGGCAACCGTCACCCTCTTCATCGCCGTCTTCGGGGCCTGCTCGGTCGAGATGGTCGAGGCGCTCACGATCGTGGTGGCCGCGGGGACCAGTCGGGGGTGGCGCTCCGCGCTCGAGGGCGCCGGTGCGGCCATCGCCATCCTGGCGGTCATCGTCGTGGCGGCGGGGGTGCCGATCGTCCGCTACGTCCCGATCTCCGCCCTCCGCGTCGTCGTCGGCACCATCCTGCTCGTGATGGGTGAGTCGTGGCTCCGCAAAGCGGTCCTGCGCGCCAGTGGCCACAAGGCCAAGCACGACGAGGACGAGATCTTCACGCGGACCTCGGCCGAGCTCAATGAGGACGGCCGCCCGGCCGTGCGCCGCGACGGGGTCGCATTCGCAGTGGCCTTCAAAGGGGTGTTCCTGGAGGGTGTCGAGGTCGCGATCATCGTGATCAGCGTGGGCGGGAGCCAGCACCGCCTCGGCCTGGCCGCGTTGGCCGCCGGAGCCGCCTTCTTCGTGGTGGCGGGCGTCGGCGCCGTCGTGGCCCGCCAGCTCGCCGGGGTGCCCGAGAACCTCATCAAGTGGGGCGTCGGGATCATGCTCACCAGCCTCGGGCTCTTTTGGATGGGGGAGGGGGTCGGGCTGCGCTGGCCCGGGAACGATCTCGCCATCCCCGTGCTCGTCGGGGTCTTCCTCGTCACCAGCCTCATCGCGGCGCGCCTGATGAAGGCGGTGGCGCCGCCGCCCGTCGCGTTGGCCGCCGAGGGGCACGCGTGAAGCTCGTCGGGCGCGCGCTGCGGTCGTTCGGCCGGTTCTGGTTCGACTTCCTGTTCGGCGACAGCTTGGTGCTCTTGCCGGCCACGATCGCGATCGCAGCGATCGCCTACGGACTGCGACACGATCGGGCGGCCGACATGGTGGTCGTGCCGGCCCTGGTGGTGGCACTGGTGACCGGCTCGGCGTGGCTAGGCCGTCGGCGCCCGCAGTCGGCCGAACCCCCGGAGCACCCGACCGGCTGACGGCTTGAGCCGGGCCCGGCCTATCCTGGCGGGCGGAGCGCCGGGAAGCCTGGTCGGCAACACCCACTTGTGGGAGGTGCCGGCATGGGTCTCGACCAGCGAACAGACCGGTGAGCTCGCTCGGCGCGGCGTGGGCCACCCTTCCGGTGGCGGCGCTCCTCAGCCTGGCTGCGAGCGCTGTCTTGGTCGTGCGCATCGAGCGCGTCGCCGCCCGGCTGCGGTTCCGCGAGGCCCTGCTCGGACTGGTGGCCGCGCTGGCCGCCGACGGTCCGGAGATCTCCTCAGCGGTCACCGCGATGATCCGGGGTCAGCGGGCGATCGGCGTCGGCGTCGTGCTCGGCTCCAATGTCTTCAACATCGCCGCGCTCCTCGGTCTGAGCACGCTGCGGGCCGGGCGGATCCGCCTGCACCGCGACGTGATCGTGCTGGCCGGGGCCGCGTCCGGTGCGATCGCCCTGGTGAGCGTCGGCACCGCCACCGGCGTGCTGGCGCCGGGCCTCGGGCTCGGGCTCGGTGCCGCGGCCTTCGTCCCCTACGTGGTGCTCTCGGCTCTCGGCCCGCGCGCCGTCGCCCGCCTGCCGGTGGCCGATGGGCGCGGCGGTCGGTTGGCCCGGGCCGTGTCCGACGAGGAGGCCGAGCTGTCGGCGGCCCTCCGGCCCCGCCCCGGCGGAGCGGTCGACGGGTTGGTGGCCGGCGCGGCGCTCGCCGTCGTCATCGGTGCTGCCGCGGTCATGGAGGCGGCGGCCGGGACGATCGGGGCCCGCTATCGGGTGCCCGAGATCGTGATCGGGGGCCTGCTCCTGGCCGCCGTGACCAGCCTGCCCAACGCCGTGGCGGCCTGGTACCTGGCCGGGCGGGGCCGGAGCAGCGCCGTGTTGAGCGTGGCGCTGAACAGCAACTCGCTGAACGTCCTGTTCGGGCTGCTCGGGCCGGCCGTCTTGGTCGGCCTGGCCGGGTACGGGACGACCGGGGTGCTGGTGGCCAGCTGGTACGCGGCGATGACCGCGGCGGCGCTCGTGCTCGCCTACCGCGGCCGCGGGCTCGGCCGGCTGTCCGGGGCCGCGCTGGTGCTCGGCTACCTGGCCTTCGTCGTGGTGGTGGCCCGCCGGTGAGCCTTCAATCTCCGATCGTCGCGACCAACAGGGCCTTGATGGTGTGGAGGCGGTTCTCGGCCTGGTCGAAGACGACCGACGCCGGCGACTCGAAGACGTCGTCGGTGACCTCGAGCTCCCGGATGCCCCGGCGCTGCTCCAACCGGCGGGCGATCGGGGTCTCGGCGTTGTGGAACGCAGGCAAGCAGTGCAGGAACTTGACCGCCGGGTTCTGGGTCGCCTCCAGCACCGAGGCATTGACCTGGTAGGGCATGAGCAGGTCGATCCGCTCGTCCCACGCCTCGGGGGGCTCACCCATGGACACCCACACGTCGGTGTACAGGAAGTCGACGCCCCGGGCGGCCGCACCGATGTCCTCGGTGACCTCGAGGCGCGCTCCCGAGGTCCGGGCCAGGTGGTCGGCCACCGAGCGGACCTCGGGGGCCGGCCACAGCGACGGGGGCGCGGCGATCCGCAGGTCGAGGCCGAGCTGGGCCGCGGTGACGAGCAGCGAGTTGGCCATGTTGAAGCGGGCGTCGCCGAGGTAGCAGAGCGAGAGCTGCTCGAGCGGCTTGGCGCAGTGGTCCTGCATCGTCAGCACGTCGGCCAGCGTCTGGGTCGGGTGCCACTGGTCGGTCAGCCCGTTCCACACCGGCACCCCCGCGTGGGTGCCGAGGTCCTCGACGATGGGCTGGGCGCCGCCCCGGTACTCGATGCCGTCGAACATCCGGCCGAGGACCCGGGCGGTGTCGCGGACCGACTCCTTCTCTCCCATCTGGGTCTCGCCGGGGCCGAGGTAGGTGGCGTGGGCCCCCTGGTCGTGGGCCGCCACCTCGAAGGCCGATCGGGTCCGGGTCGAGGTCTTCTCGAAGATGAGCGCGATGTTGCGACCGACCAGGTGGCGGTGCTCCTTCCCGGCCCGCTTGTCGTGACGGAGCCGGTGGGCCAGGTCGAGCAGGGAGACGAAGTCGGCCTTCGAGAGGTCGGTGTCCTTGAGGAGGCTGCGCCCCGAGAGGTTGCTGGTCATGGCCTCGGCCCCGTTTCGCTCGACCGGCGCGGCGACCCGCCGCAGGGGAGTGGAAATGGTAGGCGCCGGCCGTCTCGTCCCGCGCCGGGTGTCCCCTATGGATCAGCCGCAGCCGTCGAGCCAGGGTCGCTGACCGTCGGCGTTGTAGAGGGCGATGGCGAGCGTGTCCTGGTCGGCCTTCGACGCGTCGTTGGGGGGCTCGCCGACCAGCTGGGGGAGCCCGGCCAGCTGGGCCGCTTGGTTCCAGGTGCCCTGGGCGAACTGGAACCCGCCCCGGTACAGCCCATCGGAGGAGACCGCGCCGTAGTTGCCGCCCGACTCGCGCTGGAGGACGCACTGGAGGAACGCCGGGAGCGCCGGGTCGGTCACGGCGCCCCCCACCACCGCTCGGGAGGCGACGGCCACCTGGGCCTGGTTGGTCCGGTTGGCGGTGATGGCGACGGCAAGCTGGCCGGTGACCTGGGCTTGCTTGGCGGCCAGCTCGCTCGCGACCTGCCGGGCCCGGGCGGTGGCGGTGGCGGCGGCCGAGCGGGCCGACTCGTCCTGCTGGGTCCGGGCGGCCAGCGAGGTCTGGGTGGCCTGCAGCTGGACCTGGTCGGTGTGGAGGAGCGCGAGGGTCTCGGTGGTGTTGCCGATGGCCACGCTCTCGTACTCGATTCGGTTGGCGGCGGCGGCGCGCCCCCCGCTGAAGAGGAGCAGGGTCTGGTTGAGGCTCACCGACCCGGCGTTGACGTAGCTCGACACCGCCTCCTCGGCGAGCCGCCCGTTGTCGTGCCGGACCTTCTTCTGGTCGGCGTGGATCTGGCCTTCGATGGCCGAGATGGCGGTGTTGTCCTGCTGGACCCGGATGCTGAGCGCCTCGTCCTGGTGCTGGAGCGCGTCGACCTGCAGCTGCTCTTGGATGAGGGCCTGTCCGAGCGCGGTGGCCTGGGCCTGGAGGCTGGCCGCCCCGGCGCCGGCGGGCGC
>JBOGFV010000268.1:0-4472 GCA_050743525.1 Acidimicrobiales bacterium | reverse complement strand
GCCCATCGCTGACCGAGTCCCCACCGATGCACGACCAGGTCCGACCGCCGCGCCATGACCGACACCGCAGGCCACACCTTCGGGCCCAGCGCGCTGGCCACCCCGGCCAACGGGCTGACGGTGGCGCGGCTCCTCGGCACGCCGGTCTTCATCGCGCTCATCGTTCACCTCGGGGCCAACTGGTGGACGGTCGCGTTCGGCGCCATGGTCGCCGGCACCGATGGCATCGACGGGTGGCTGGCCCGCCGCCAGGGGACCACCCGATCCGGGGCGTTCCTCGACCCCCTGGCCGACAAGGTCGTGGTGCTGAGCGCGCTGTTCCTTTTGAGCTACCAGCACGTCCTGCCGTGGCTGCCGGTCATCCTGATCGGCGCGCGGGAATTCCTGATGAGCGTCTACCGCTCGCTCTTGGGCCGCCGCGGGGTGTCGGTGCCCGCCCGGACCTCGGCCAAGGTGAAGACCCTGGTGCAGGACCTCGCCATCGCGACCTGCCTGGTGCCACCGCTCGCCCCCCACCATGACGTGCAGCTGGCCGCCATCTGGCTGGCCGCCGCCCTCACGGTGGCGACGGGGCTCCAATACCTCGCCGACGGCCGACTCGCCACCCCAGCCCCGTCATGAGGATCGAGATCGTCGCCATCGGCACCGAGCTCCTGCTCGGCCAGATCGCCGACACCAACTCGGCCTGGCTGGGCGAGCACCTGGCTGCCGCCGGAGTCGACTCCCACTTCCACCAGGCCGTCGGGGACAATCAGACCCGCATCGTGCTGGCCCTTCGCACCGCCTTGGCCCGCAGCGACGGCGTGATCGTCTGCGGTGGGCTTGGCCCGACCCAGGACGACATCACCCGTGAGTCGATCGCCGAGGTCTTGCAGGTGGAGCTGGTGCGGGACGACATGATCATCGAACGCATCCGGACGATGTTCATGAGCCGGCGCCGGTCCATGCCCGGCAACAATCTGCGCCAGGCCGACGTGCCGGTGGGGGCGTCGATCATCGAGCAGGTCCGGGGCACCGCGCCGGGGCTGATTTGTCCCCTCGGTAACAAGGTCATCTACGCGGTGCCCGGCGTCCCCCACGAGATGGAGGAGATGTTCGAGCGGGGCATCCTGCCGGACCTGCGTCGCCGAATGGCCGAGTCCGGCGAGGAGGCGGTGATCAAGAGCCGGGTGATCCGGACCTGGGGGGCGAGCGAGTCGGGGCTGGCCGAGGCGCTGGCCGACCGGGTCGACGAGCTGGACGTGCGCACGGCCGACGACGGCACCACGGTCACCATCGCCTTCTTGGCCAGTGGGATCGAGGGCATCAAGGTCCGGGTGACGGTTCGGGCGGCCGACGAGCAGTTGGCCGACCAGGTCCTCGACGAGGAGGAGAAGCGGGTCCGGGTGATCCTGGAGCAGCGCCTCGGCGACATCGTCTTCGGGGTCGACGGGGAGGCGATGGAGCACGCGGTGGCCAAGGTCCTGGTCTCCCAGGGTCTGACCCTCGGCATCGCCGAGTCGCTCACCGGTGGGCTCATCGGGGCGAGGCTGGTGAACGTGCCGGGCGCCAGCGGGTGGTTCAAGGGCTGCGTGGTCGCCTACGACACCTCGGTGAAGCACGCGCTCCTCGACGTGCCGCCGGGTCCGGTCGTGTCGGCGGCGGCCGCCGAGGCCATGGCCCTCGGGGCCCGGCGAGCGCTGGAGGCGGACGTCGGGCTCGGGATCACCGGGGTGGCCGGGCCGGACCAACAGGACGGCGAGCCCCCGGGGACCGTGTTCATCGGTGTCGCGCTGGCCGACCGCGAGCCGATCACCCACCAGCTGCACCTGCCCGGCGACCGGGGCCGGGTCCGGCAGTTCTCGGCGATCTCGGCGCTCGATCTGCTGCGCCGCACCTTGCTCGACGTCCCTTAGTCGGTCCGGTCCTCCAGCAGCGCCGCCGGGTCGACCCCGAGCGCGTGGGCGATCCGCTCGACCGTCTTGAGGGTGACGTTGCGTTCGCCGCGCTCGAGGCCGCCCATGTAGGTGCGGTGGATCCCGATCGTGTCGGCGAAGCCCTCCTGGCTCATCCCCTTGGCCCGCCGGAGGCTCCGCAGATTCGATCCCAGCCGGCGCTGCAGGTCGCCATCCACGGGGTCCACCCTGCGGGCCTGCTACTTCTCAATCTACATACTGACAAGTAGCAGGCCCTGATCAGTTCCCACCCAGGTGGAGGTGCGGCTGCCAGCGTCCGTCGGGGTCGGGCCACGCGTCGAGCTCGACGACCGCCCTCCCGCGGGCGCGGAGCTGGATCCCGACCGCCGGTCCGAGGTCGACCGGACCGGGGTGACTGGACGAGACCGCGAACAGGAGGACCTCGGCGCCCGGCTCGTCGCCGACCGTGGGCAGTTCGAGCCGGAGCTCGGCCACGTCGCCGAAGACCTCGCCCACGATTCGGGGGTGGTCGTCGTCGTCGACCACCACGATCTGGCGGGTCCGGATCTCGTCGGCCAGCGATCGGACGGCCTCCTCGAGCGCGTCGACGGTCCGCTCCAGGTCGCCGACTCGTTCGACGACTCGCTCGTACTTGGGGGTTGCTTGCACGTCCCTTCCTCCTCGGCTCAAGCTGCGACTCGGTGCGGCCGGATCGATGAGTGGACCGATGCGCTGCACGATGGCCACCGCGAGGTGGTACCGCGCCGTCGTACCGGGCGCCTGTGACAGGTGCCATCGAAGAGACTGTGATGATGCGCCTCTTCGTAGCCGCGTGGCCGACCGATCAAGTGGTGGCCGACCTCACCACGTCGGTCGGCGAGCTCGTGGGGCCGGGGCTGCGGCCGGTGCCGCCAGCCAACTGGCACGTGACCATGGTCTTTCTCGGCTCGGTGGACGACGGCGACGTCGACGCGATCGCCGACGCCCTCGGCCCGCTGCGATCGAAACGGGCCGTGACCGCGGTCCTCGGGCCCGCCATCACGAGCCTGGGGCGCGGCGTGCTTTGCCTCCCGGCCGAGGGCCTCGACGACCTGGCCGACGTGGCCCACCGGGCGACCGAGCCGTTCAACCGGTCGCCGGACCGGGACCGCCCGTTCTCCGGGCACCTCACCCTGGCCCGATCCCGCCGAGCCGTTCCGAGGCCGCTCGTCGGGAGGCCGGCCGTGGCCCGTTGGGAGGTGGCCGAGGTGCTGCTGGTCGCCTCGACGACCGCGACCGAAGGCCCTCGCTACCGCCCGGTGGCGACCGTGTCGCTCGAGGGGTGAAGGATCCCAATTGCGAACATGTGTTCGGGGTTACAGTGAGCGGGAAACGCTCGTGCGGGCGACCCGGTTGATACAACCTTTCCGTAGGGTCGTCCCGGCTCGAGATGGACAGATCGACGTACACAAGAGAGGGGAGCAGGGCCGATGAGCGAGGAGCACGAGAAGGCCCTCGGTGTGGCGCTCAGCCAGATCGAGAAGCAGTTCGGCAAGGGTTCGATCATGCGGATGGGCGAGACCGTGCACATGGCCATCGAGGCCATCCCGACCGGCGCGCTCTCCCTTGACCTCGCCCTCGGGATCGGGGGCCTGCCCAGGGGCCGGATTGTCGAGATCTTCGGCCCGGAATCCTCCGGCAAGTCCACCCTGGCCATGCACGTGGTCGCCGAGGCCCAGCGCAACGGCGGCATCTGCGCCTACGTCGACGCCGAGCACGCCATGGACCCGGTCTACGCCAAGGCGATCGGCGTCAACGTCGACGACCTGCTGATCTCGCAGCCCGACACCGGGGAGCAGGCGCTCGAGATCTCCGACATGCTGATCCGCTCGGGGGCGCTCGACGTGCTCGTCATCGACTCGGTGGCCGCGCTGACCCCCCGGGCCGAGCTCGACGGGGAGATGGGCGACACCCACGTCGGCCTGCAGGCCCGGCTCATGTCCCAGGCCCTGCGCAAGCTGACCGGCACCTTGTCCAAGTCCCGGACCATCGCAGTCTTCATCAACCAGCTGCGGGAGAAGATCGGCGTGATCTACGGGTCCCCCGAGGTGACCCCGGGCGGCCGGGCCCTCAAGTTCTACTCGTCGATCCGCCTCGACATCCGCCGGATCGAGCAGATCAAGGACGGCGCCGACATCATCGGGAACCGCACCCGGGTCAAGGTCGTGAAGAACAAGTGCGGAGCGCCGTTCAAGCAGGCCGAGTTCGACATCATGTACGGCCAGGGCATCAGCCGGGAGGGCTCGCTGCTCGACGTCGCCGTCGACCTCGGCTTCGTGAAGAAGTCGGGGGCCTGGTTCACCTATGAAGGCGAGCAGCTCGGCCAGGGGCGTGAGAACGTCAAGACCTTCCTGATCGAGAACCCGCAACTGATGGCCGAGGTCGACGAGCGGATCCGTGAGCATCTGGCGGCTCAGAACGCGGTCACCGCCGCCCCGGCGGAAGGAGGGCTGGACGACGTCGACGACCTCCCACTCGACGACCAGCCCATCACGCTCAGCGAGTGAGCCGGGCCGTACGGCCCGAAGATCGCCCTAC
>JBOGFV010000267.1:0-12625 GCA_050743525.1 Acidimicrobiales bacterium | reverse complement strand
GGTCCCGGCGGTGGCGAGGGCCGGCGACCCGGCCGCCGCCAGGAGCACACCTGGTCCCTCGTCGGGCCGGCTCGGCGCCGCCACTGCGGTGAGCGATCCCTTGACCAGCGCCACCGCGCCGGTCGCTTCGGCCAGCCGGCGGGCCGCGGCCACCCGGTCCGGACCGGGGTCGTCGCCGACGAGCCGCCGGTACTCGCCGTCGTGGGGCGTCAGCACGACCGCCCGGTCGACCCCCTCGCCGGCGACGACCGGGCGGGCCTCCTTGGCGTCACCGAGGGCGAACAGCGCGTCGGCATCGGCCACCACCGGCACCGGCGAGCGGGCCACCAGGGTGCGCACGGCGTCGACCGTCGCGTCGGCGCGGCCGAGCCCGGGTCCCACCACGAGGGCCCGGCAGCGCTCGAGGACCTCGAGCACGTCGTCGGCCCAGCCCTTCTCCGCGATCGACAGCCGCACCGCCTCGGCGGGCCAGGGGCCACCCGACCCCACGTCGGCACCGGGGACGGCCAGGCGGACCATGCCGGCACCGGCCCGGCCGGCGGCCCGCGCGCACAGCCACGCCGCGCCGTCCATGCCGGGCGACCCCCCCACCACCGCCACCGCGCTGGCCCACTTGTGACTCTCGCGGGGCCGCCGGGGCAGTCGGGCCAGGTCGCCGTGCTCGACCAGCCCGATCGACGGGCTCCGCAGGGACACGCCGATGTCGGACACGGTGACCTCGCCACAGTGGGCTGGTCCGTCCCCCATCAAGAGGCCCGGCTTCAGCGCCGCCAAGCTCACCGTGCGGGTCGCCCGGACGGGCCGGCCCGACCCCTGGCCGGTGTCGCCGTGGATCCCCGAGGGGATGTCGACCGCCAGCACCACCGTGCCGTCGTCGACGGCGGGGGCGTCGTAGGAGCCGGCGAACCCAGTCCCGTACGCGGCGTCGATCACCAGGTCACAAGCGGGCAACCGGCCGGGCGCCTCCGTGGCCTCGATGACCTCGACCACCGCGCCCCGGCGCGCCAGCGCGTCGGCGGCGACCCGCCCGTCGTTCCCGTTGTTGCCCTTGCCCGCCACCACCACGACCCGTCGCCCGTAGGCACCGCCGAGCAGCTCCAGCGCCGCCACCGCCACCGCGGTGCCGGCCCGATGCACCAGTTCGGACTGGGGGACCGATTCGAGCGCCGCCGCGTCGGCGGCCCGCATCTCGGCGACGGTCACCACCGGGCGCACCGCTCGCCCTCAGCCGGTCTCCGCGAGCACCATCGCGAAGGCGAGCTCGTCGGTGTGGGTCAGCGAGACGTGCCAGCGGGCCACCCCGCGCGAGGCCGCCAGGGCCGCCGCGCCCTCGGTGAGCCGCAACACCGGCGCCCCGCGCCCGGCGCCGGCTGCCCGGGTCCGGACCACCTCGACGTCGCGCAGCGCGAAGCCGCCGATGCCGGTGCCGAGCGCCTTCATCACCGCCTCCTTGGCGGCGAAGCGCGCCGCCAGGTGCTGGGCCGGATCGGCGCGTTCCTCCGAGTCGGCCCGCTCGCGCTCGGTGAAGACGCGCCCGATCAGGGTGGGACGCCGGCCGATGACCTTGCGGAACCGGACGATGTCCACGGCGTCGATCCCGATCCCCGCGACCCGGCCGCCGGGGCCGGCCGCGCCATTCACTCGACGGTCACCGTCTTGGCCAGGTTGCGGGGCCGGTCGACGTCGTGCCCGTGCAGCCGGGCCAGCCGGTAGGCGAACAACTGAAGGGGGACGATGTCGAGGACCGGCGCGAGCAGCGGCTCGGCCTCGGGCACCCACAGGACGTGGTCGGCCAGCTCGGCGGCCTTCTCGTCGCCGTCGTTGGCCACCAGCACCACGGTGGCGCCGCGGCTCTTCACCTCAGCGATGTTGGAGCGGAACTTCTCCCACAGCGGGTTGCGGGTCGCGATGCCGACCACCACGGTGCCGGGCTCGATGAGCGCGATCGGCCCGTGCTTGAGCTCGCCGGCCGGATAGCCCTCGGCGTGCAGGTAGGCGAGCTCCTTCAGCTTGAGCGCGCCCTCGAGCGCGACGGGATAGCCGAGGTTGCGCCCGAGGTAGAAGAAGTCGCGCGCCGAGGTCATCGTCTCGGCCACCTCGTCGACCTCCTTCACCCGGGACAGGACCTCCTCGATCATCCCGGGGAGGCGGTGCAGCGAGTCGATGGTGGCCGAGATCTCCCCGGGCGACCGAGTGCCGTGCACCTGGGCCAGGGTCAGGGCGAGGAGGTCGAGCGCCACGATCTGGGCGGGCAGCGTCTTGGTGGCGGCGACGCCGATCTCGGGGCCGGCCCGCGTGTAGAGCACCCCGTCGGCCTCCCGGGCGATCGAGGAGTCGACCACGTTGGTGACGCCGAGGATCCGGGCGCCCCTGGTGCGGGCCTCGTGCAGGGCCAGCATGGTGTCGAGCGACTCTCCGGACTGGCTGACCCCGACGGCCAGCGCGGCAGGGTCGAGGACCGGGTCCCGGTAGCGGAACTCGCTCGCGATGTCGACCTCGGCGGGCACGCGCGCCCACTGCTCGATCGCGTACTTGGCCAGCAGCGCCGCGTGGTAGCTGGAACCGCAGGCGACGATGTAGACGCGGGTGATGGCGCGCAACTCGTCGTCGGTGAGGCTCGCCTCGTCGAGGGTGAGCGAACCGTCGGGGCGGCGCCGGTCGAGCAGGGTGTCGGCGACCGCCCGGGGCTGCTCGCGGATCTCTTTGGACATGAAGTCCTCGTAGCCGCCCTTCTCGGCGGCGGCGAGGTCCCAGTCGACGCTGAGCGACGGCGGGTCGACCGGCTCCCCCGCCAGCGTGGTGACGGTGATGTTGCCGGGCCGCAGCTCGGCCAGCTGGTCGTCGGCCAACACGAACAGCCGCTCGGTCTTGCCCAGCAGGGCCGGGATGTCCGAGGCCAGGAGCGACGCCCCCTCGGCCACCCCGAGGATGAGCGGGGTGTTGCGCCGGCACGCGACCAGCAGGTCGGGCTCGTCGGCGGAGACCACCGCGACGGAGTAGGAGCCCCGGACCTCCCCGAGGGCCGAGCGGACCGCCTCGGCCAGGCCCTGCCCGGCCGCCATCCGCTCCTCGACCAGGTGGGCCAGGACCTCGGTGTCGGTGCCCGAGGACATCACGTGGCCGTCCGTCTCCAGTCGGGCCTGCAGCTCGGCGTGGTTCTCGATGATCCCGTTGTGGACCACCGCCACCCGGCCGGTGCAGTCGAACAAAGGGTGGGCGTTCTCCTCGGCCGGATGGCCGTGGGTGGCCCAACGGGTGTGGCCGACCCCGGTGGTCCTCTCACCGGGGGCCGCCGTGGCCAGCTCCCGGAGCTCGGCCACCGAGCGGGTCCCGTCGGCGGCCCGAACCCGCCACAGTTCGCCGGGGCCGCACAGCACCAAGCCGGCCGAGTCGTACCCCCGGTACTCCAGGCGCTCCAGGCCCTCGACCAGGAGGTCGACGACCCCGTCGAGGCCAGTGGCCCCGATGATCCCGCACATAGGATCCGAGGCTACTGGGGACGCACCTCGGTCCCCGTCGATGCGGCGGACCCCGATCGTCGACTTGGCCGACGTTGGGCGGCCCGAAAATACGCCCTGACGCCGGGAGCGAGGTCGAAGGAGAGTGCCGCCTGGCCCCGGTGGGGTCAAACGTGGGCTCGGTGAGATCGAGCGAGCGTGAGCTGGGCATCCGACTGACCGTGCGGGGCACCTCTGCCGTCAGTCACGCGTTGCCATTGCGGAGTTCTGGGGGTCCGCTCGGGGGTCGTCGGCGCGGTGGCGGGGTCACCCCGTGATCTTTGGGAGTTCCAGATGCCCCTTTCGGGCCGCAGCACGTTGTCCCCTCTCGACGCCTGTTCGTTGGATTAGAGAACAATGTTTTTCAGAGAACAAAGGGGCTGATAGGGTTGTTCTCAGTGCCAGCGAACACAGTCATCAGGGAGACCGAAATGGTCCAGGCAGCTGTTGCCTGGTTGCGGGAGCACCTCCCAAACAGTTGGGAGGTCGCGCCGACGGGGCTGGCAGGACTTCGGGCCGAAAGCGCCACCGTCGACGCTGCGATCGACCTACGCGGTCCGAACGGGACCTTCACGACCATGATCGTCGAAGTCAAACCCCGATTCGGGCCGCGGGACGTCGAAAGACTGCTGACCGGCGTCGGACGCACCCTTCGGGCCCTTTCGCCGAACGTCCCCATCCTCTTGGTCACGACCTGGCTGAGCCGCCGAAGCCAGGAGCTACTGGCCGCCGAGAGGGTAAATTTCCTCGACCTCACTGGGAACTCACTCATCCAACTGGAGCACCCGACTCTCTACATCGAGACCCAGGGTGCCTCGAAGAACCCGTCGCCACCGCCAAAGAACCGAGCACGGGTCCAAGGTCCCAAAGCGGGACGCTTGATCCGGCTGTTGGTCGACGTCCGCCCACCCTACGGAGTCCGGGCGCTGGCAGCGGCGGGGGGGCTTGCCGTCAGCTACGTATCGCGGCTGCTGGACTCGCTCGATGACGAAGCCTTGGTGGAGCGTTTCGAGCGGGGACGCGTCAGATCCGTCGACATGCCGAGACTCATCCACCGTTGGGCAGAGACGTACGAAGTCTTCCGAGCCAACGCCACACAACAGTTCCTCGCTCCTGCTGGTGCCGCCGCCGCGCTGGCCGAACTCCCCGGGCAAGACCGACGAACGGCCGTGACCGGATCATTCGCAGCGAGTCGACTTGCACCGGTTGCAGCTCCGACGCTCTTGGCCATCTACGCGGACGATCCGAACCTCCCAAAGTCACTGGGTCTGATCCCGACCGATCACGGAGCAAATGTCGCCGTTCTCCGACCTTTCGATCCGGTCGTTTGGGAACGGACATCCATCGAGAGTGGGATCACGTACGTCGCCCCATCCCAGGCGGCGGTCGACTGCCTCACCGGGAATGGTCGAATGCCGGTCGAAGGCGAGGCCCTCATTCAGTGGCTCGTCGACAACGAGAACAGCTGGAGGCTCGAGTGGCTGCCGGACGCAGGTCAATGACCGGGCCGCCGGCACCGGACCCGCTCTACGTTGCCGCCCGGGCAGTCCTTCTTGACGCCGTTGCTCTCCTGGCCCCGCACAGTTCTGCGATCATCCTCGTCGGAGCACAAGCCGTCTACCTCCGCACCGGGCATGGCCAAATCGGGCTCACCATCGCCCCCTACACGACCGATGTCGACCTTGCGATCGACCCAACCCTGCTCCAGCGAACTCCGGACGTCCAAGCGCTCATGACCGACGCCGGCTTCACCGCGGACAACCCTGGCATGTGGCAAAAGCTGGTCCAGGTTGGTGACACGGAAGTGATCGTCCCGGTCGATCTGATTGTCCCAGAGGGAGCCAGCACCGGCGAGGGCCGGCGCGCGGCAAGGATCCCGCCGCACGGAAAGAAGTCCGCACGCCGGGCGGTCGGGTTGGAAGCGGCGCTCGTCGATCACAGCCCGATGGCAGTTGGGGCTCTCGATCCTTCCGATGGGCGCCAGGTCGCAGTCGAAGTTGCTGGCCCGGCAGCGCTTCTCGTGGCCAAGGCCCACGAGGTCCACGACCGTGCCGTGGCAAGAAGCCCACGTCGACTGAGCAACAAGGATGCGGCCGACGTGTACCGAATTATGCAATCCATCCCGCCGACCGCCGTCACGGGGTCCCTTGTCCACCTACTCGGCGATCCGAGGTCTTCAGAGACCACGGGCCGAGCCTTGGACTACATGGACGCCCTCTTTGGTCGACGAGCTGGCGAAGGTGTCGACATGGCGCAACAGGCCCTGCATCTGGCCGTGGATCCCGAGCAGGTGGCCACGCTTTGCGTGGCATTCACCGGCGAGCTCCGGAAGGTCTTGTCGTGAGACGAGTGATCAAACCCAGGCATTGACGTGCGGGCCGTAAGGTACCGGGCGGCGATCAGACGAGTCGCCCGAGAGACGCCTCGACCGAGGCACAGATCCGCTCGACGGCCGCCTCGGCAGCCTCCTGGTCGGCGGTCTCGACCATCACCCGGATGACCGGCTCGGTCCCGCTGGCCCGGAGCAGCACCCGGCCCGACGACCCGAGCGAGTCCTCGACGGACTTCACGGTCTCCCAGACCTCGCCGGCCGCCGCCAACCGGTGGGGCTCCAAGACCGCCACGTTGCGCAGGATCTGGGGCACCCGCTCGATCAGCCCGTTGGTGAGGGCGGCCAACCCGGCGCCCGAGCGCACCAGGAGGTCGGCCAGGAGGAGGCCGGTCAGGATCCCGTCCCCAGTCGAGGCCAGGTGCCGGAAGACGATGTGGCCGGACTGCTCGCCGCCGAGGTGGAACCCGCCGGCCTCGAGCGCGTCGAGGACGGCCCGGTCCCCGACCGGGGTTTCGATCACCGTGATGTTGCGGGCTGCCATGGCCAGGTGGAATCCGAGGTTGGTCATCACGGTGACCACCACCGAGTCGCCCGGGAGCATGCCCCGGGTGGCGAGGTCGGTTGCGAACAGGGCCAGCAGCGTGTCCCCGTCGGCCACCGTGCCGCGGTGGTCGGCTGCGACGAGTCGGTCGGCATCGCCGTCGAAGGCGATCCCCAGCGCCGCGCTCCGCGCCACGACGGCGCGGGCCAGGGGCTCGGGATGGGTGGACCCGCAACCGTCGTTGATGTTGGTCCCGTCCGGGCGATCGAACACCACGTCGACGCGGGCGCCGAGCGACCGGAAGATCTCGGGCGCCACCGCGCTGGCAGCGCCGTTGGCGCAGTCGAGGACGACGTGCAGCCCGTCGATCCTCCGGCCCTTCAGCGCCTTCACCACGCCCTGGCGGTACTCGTCGGCGGCCTTGGCATCGGTGACGATCGCCCCGATCGCCGCGCCGGTCGGCCGGGACGGCGAGTGGTCGCCCGAATCGAACAGCCCGTCGAGCTCCGCCTCGATGGCGCGCTCGGTCTCGACCGGCAACTTGGTCCCTTGCGTGCTGAACAGCTTGATGCCGTTGTCGTCGAAGGGGTTGTGGGAGGCCGACACCACCGCGGCCGGCACGCCGCGGCTGCGGGCCACCATGGCCAGTCCCGGCGTCGGGAGGACCCCGACGTCGAACACCGTGATTCCCTCGGTGGCCAGGCCGGCGGCGAACGCCCCCTGCAGGAGCGGCCCGGAGCGCCGGGTGTCGCGGCCGACCACGAAGTCGGTCGCCCCGAGGACCCGGGCGGTCGCCCGGCCGAGGGCCAGCGCCAGCTCGGCGGTCAGATCGACGTTGGCGACTCCACGGACCCCGTCGGTGCCGAAGCGAGCCCGGCCCACCGCTACCGCTTCGAGTACTGCGGCGCCTTACGGGCCTTCTTCAGGCCGTACTTCTTGCTCTCCTTCTCCCGCGCGTTGCGGGTGAGGAGACCGGAGCGCTTGAGGGTGGGCCGGTGCTCGGGGTCGAGCAGGCACAGGGCCCGGGCGATTCCGAGCCGCAGCGCCCTCGCCTGCCCCGAGACCCCGCCACCGTCGATGGTGGCGTCGATGTCGTAGGTCTCCGAGGTGTTGGTCAGCCGCAGCGGGTCCATGACCGCCATGCGGTGGCTGGCCGAGGTGAAGTAGTTCTCGAACTCCCGCTTGTTGACCTTTATGACGCCGTTGCCGGGGCGGAAGCGCACCCGGGCGACCGCCTCCTTGCGGCGGCCGGTGGTCTGACTGAGCGGCGCGGGCATGGGCGTCCTTCTCTTCAGGCGGGGCGTCGGGCGCCCGGGATCTCGAGGGTCTGGGGCCGCTGGGGGCCGTGCGGGTGGTCGGGGCCGGCGTAGACCTTGAGCTTCCCCAGCTGCTGTCGGCCGAGCGTGTTCTTGGGGAGCATGCCCCGGATGGCCCGGCGGACGAGCTCCTCGGGCTCCCGCTCGAGCAGTGAGGCGTAGCTCTCGGACTTGAGCCCGCCCGGGTACCCGCTGTGGCGGTAGGCGAACTTGCCGTCGCCCTTGTTGGCGGTCAGCACCACCTTGTCCGCGTTCACCACGACCACGTGGTCGCCGGTGTCGGTGTGAGGGGCGAAGATCGGGCGGTGCTTGCCCCGCAGCACCCGGGCCACCTCGGTGGCCAGGCGCCCCAGAACCAGGCCGTCGGCGTCTACGACGTGCCAGGCACGCTCGATCTCGGCTGGCTTGGGGACAAAAGTGCGCACGAAAGAAAGGTCCTGGTAGGCGGCGACCCGGGCGGCCGGATGGCCGACGGGGAGCGAACAGCGACCTCCCAGGATACGGCATTTCCGGAGGGTGCCGCCACAGGACCGGGGCCGGTTTGGCCTGGCCCTTCGCCCGCCTGAGCCGAGCCGAGCAGCGTCAAGCCGGCTCGGGACCCTGGCCTCCTTCGGTCCGTCGGTCCGTGAAATCCTCGCTCCCACAGGCCGGGCACACCCGGTAGGCGTCAACGGCCGACTGCGTCACCTCCCCGCGCCTGATGTCCACCTGGCGGGGGCCGTAGTCGGAGAGTCTCCCGTAGGGATTGCCGCCCCCGACGGCGCCGGTTCCGAAGATCCCGCCGAGGAACGTCCGCCGGCCTTTCCTGAACGAGCGCGGGACCTCCCAGGCGTAGCCGCATTTTGTGCACGTTCTCGTGGAGCCCCTCATGGCACTGCGTGGAAGCATAAGACGGTCAGATGTCGAGACCCACTCGACTGACTGGACGTCTCGGTTCGCGCTCTGCTGCCGGGTGCCGCGCCCATTTGTGCTGGCGTCCACTCACTTCGGCCCTCGATCGTTCCGAGCCCAGACCCCGAACAGGGGGTCCCCCAGATGCTCGATGGGCGTGCACAGGCGGACCTGCGGCTCCCCCCACCGCCCGGCCTCTGCGAAGTAGGCCCGGACGATCGCACACCGCTGCCGACCGGTGGCCTCGAGCCAGCCGCGGATGGCCTTGGTCGGGAAGAGGCGGTTGGAGAACGTGCAGACGAACAGACCTTCGGGCCGGACGACCCGGGCGAGGTCCCGGAACACCTCGATCGGCGAGGTCAGGTAGTCGACGGACACGCAGCACACCGCCGCATCGAACGAGTCGTCGGGAAACGGCAGGGTGGGCTCGGCGTTCAAGTCGTGGACCACGCGGGCCGCAGCATGGGGGTTGGCGTCGAGTTCGGGTCGGCTCATCCCGAGGACCGTCAGACGGCGGGGAGCATGACCGAAGTGCGAGATCCAGGACGACATCAGGTCGAGGACCTCCCCGTCGATTCCGAGCTCTTCGTAGAGCGCGCCGACGGCGGAGATCGCCCCTTCATCGATGTGGGTGACCAGCCTGGGGGTCGAGTAGAAGAGCCGGTCCGCCGTCGGGTCGACGCGATCGAAGAACCCTGGTGGCCACTCCATGTCGCGATGTTCTCACTGGCCCGGCGCCCCACCGGCGTGCGATCCCGCCGCCGTAGGCTGCTGCGGTGCCATCGCTGGCCGAGCGACTCGGCTATGGAGCCGACGACCGACTGTTGATCCTCAACTGTGACGACCTCGGCTTCTGTCACTCGGCCAACGAAGGGGTGTACGAGTCGCTCCGGCGTGGCATCGGCACGAGCGCCAGCCTCATGGTGCCCTGTCCTTGGGCGCCCGGAGCGGCCCGCTGCTACGACGGGGAGGACGTGGGGGTCCACCTGACGCTGACCTCTGAGTGGGAGCCCTACCGGTGGGGCCCGCTTACCGCGTCACCGTCGTTGGTGGACGAGCAGCGCCGCCTCCCCCGCACGAGCGAGGCGGTCTGGGGGCGCGCCGCGATCGACGACGTGCGCAGGGAGCTGCGGGCCCAGGTGGACCAGGCGCTGGCCTGGGGCATCGACGTCACCCACCTCGACGCCCACATGGGGACGGTCCAGGTCCGCCCCGAGTTCTTCTCGGTCTACCTCGAGCTGGCGGCGGCCTACCGCCTGCCGATGCGGCTCTCGGGTGCCGAGAGCGAGGCGATCCTCGGCTTTCCCTTCCGGGGCCCGGCCGCAGAAAAAGGAGTCACGTTCACCGACCACTTCATCCATGCCCCCGGCGTCGCCAGTCGCTCCATCCTCATCGAACTGCTCCCGAAGCTCCGCCCCGGGGTCACCGAGGCGTACCTCCATCCGGCGGTCGACAGCCCGGAGCTCCGCGCCGCCGCGCCCGACTGGGAGCGGCGCGTCGACGACCACCGGCTCCTCGTCCACGACGACGAGGTCCAAAAGTTGCTCGATGCCCACGGAATCCAGCTCATCGGGTTCCGCGCTCTCAGGGAGTGCATGCGGTCCGCCTAGTCGAGGAACCCCTCCGATGGGTCCGCTCCGCCGGCGTTTTCAGCCGGGATAGCTCACCGACACGAGGCACAGCCCGTGGGCCGGGGCCGGGGCCGGCAGCCCGGCCCGGTCCCCGCTCCGCAGCAGCGCGACCACGTCCGCGCCGGTTCGGCCGCCCTTGCCGACCTCGACCAGGAGCGAGACCAGCGAGCGGACCATCTGGTGGCAGAACGAGTCCGCCTCGATGTCGAAGCGCAGGAGCCGGCCGGTGGCACCGGCCGCATTGGCGTCGGCCACCTCGTCGGTGTCGGGCACCGACCAGGACGTCCGGCGGACCCGACGGATCATCGGCTCATCCTTGGCCGCGCCGGGTGGGCGCCGGCAGAAGGCCCCGAAGTCGTGCCCGCCCACCAGGGCGTCGGACGCGAGCGCCATCGAGCGCAGCCCGAGGTCGCCCGGCACGTGCCAGGACACCGCCGCGAGCAGCGGGTCGGCGACCGGCCCGTTCCAGACCAGGTAGCGGTAGCGGCGGGCGGTCGCCGAGCGGCGGGCGTCGAACCCGTCGGGCGCGCGGGCGGCCTCGCGGACCACCACCGACGGGGCCAGCTGCCGGTTGAGCGCGGCGGCCAGGTCGCCGCCCTCCATCGCTCGAGTGGCCCGACCTCGACGGATCGTGGGCAGGCCCGGCAGGTCGACGTGGACGACCTGGCCCCGGGCGTGGACGCCGGCGTCGGTTCGGCCGGCGCACGTGAGGGCCGGCGGCTCGTCGAGCCGGGCCGTCCGGGCGATCGCCTCGGCCAGCGTGCCAGCCACCGTGGTCTGGTCGGGCTGGGCCGCGAAGCCCCGGAAGGCGCTGCCGTCGTAGGCGAGGACGAAGCGCCAACGGGTGGTCGCGACCGGCTCGGGAGGCTCCGGGGCGGCCCTGGCCCCGGCCGGCTTGCGGGTGGTCGCGCCCCGCGGCGGCACCGGACTAGACGAGCTCGATGCGCGCCATCGGCGCGTTGTCGCCCGGGCGCGGCCCGAGCTTGAGGATCCGGGTGTAGCCACCCGAGCGGTCCACGTAGCGGGGGCCGATCTCGTTGAACAGCTTGAAGGTCATGTCCTTGTCCCGGATGAGGGCGACCACCTGGCGGTGGCGGTGCACCCCGCCCTTGCGGGCCGCGGTGATGCACTTCTCGGCCACCGGGCGCAGGGCCTTGGCCTTGGCCTCGGTCGTCACGATGGCCTCGGCCGCGATCAGCGACGCGACCAGGTTCCCGAGCATGGCCTTCTCGTGGGCGGCGTCGCCGCCCAGGCGGCGACCGCGGGTCGGGGTGCCGCGCATCTCCCTATTCCTTGGTCCGCAGGGACAGGCCCCGCTCGTCGAGGCGCTGGACCACCTCGTCGAGGGACTTCTGGCCGAAGTTGGTGATGCCGAGCAAGTCGTCGTAGGTCCGGTCGACCAGCTCGCCGATCGTGTTGATCTGGGCCCGCTTCAGGCAGTTGCGGGGCCGCTCGGAGAGGTCGAGCTCCTCGATGCGCAGGTCGAGGTCGGGCGAGCCGCTGGTGGTGGTGCCGGTCTCGCCCAGCTCGAGGCCCCGGGGGGCGTCCTCCAGGTCGGCGACCAGGCCGACCAGGGTCCGCAGGGTGTCGCCGGCCGAGGCCAGCGCCTCTCGGGGCGTGATGGTCCCGTCCGTCTCGATCTCGAGGACGAGGCGGTCGAAGTCGGTCGACTGCTCGACCCGGACCGACTCGATGTCGAAGGTGACCCGGCGGACCGGCGAGAAGATCGAGTCGATCGGGATGACCCCGATGGTGGTGGAGCGCTTGTTGCGGTCGGCCGACACATAGCCGCGACCCCGCTCGACGGTGACGTCGAGGGCCAGCCGGCCCTTCTGGTTGAGGGTGGCCAGGTGCAGCTCGGGGTTCAGGATCTCGACGCCCCCCCGGACCTGCAGGTCGGCGGCGGTGGCCTCGCCGGGGCCCCGCTTGTCGATCCGCAAGGTGACCGGCTCGTCCTCCTCCATCCGGACCAAGAGGTCCTTCAGGTTGAGGATGATGTCGGTCACGTCCTCCTTGGTCCCGGCCAGGGTCGTGAACTCGTGGAGGGCCTCGTCGAAACGGACCTGGGTGACGGCCGCCCCCGGGATCGAGGAGAGCAGGGTCCGGCGCAGTGAGTTGCCGAGCGTGTGGCCGAAGCCCGGGTCGAGCGGGCCCATGGCGAAGCGCTGGGCGTTGTGCTGCTCCTCGCCGAGGGGCTCGACGGTGGGGCGCTGGATGATGAGCATTGGGTGTGGGGCTCCTCGATCTTTCGATCGCTAGGGGGTTCTCGGGGGGCCGGCGCTACTTCGAGTACAGCTCGACGATCAGCTGCTCCTGGACGGGCTCGTCGATGTGCTCCCGCAGCGGCGGGTTGAGCACCGACACCGCGAAGCCGGCGTCGCCGGCCTCGAGCCACGGCGGGCGCTGGCGGTCGAGCG
>JBOGFV010000266.1:0-3459 GCA_050743525.1 Acidimicrobiales bacterium | reverse complement strand
GGGCGGGGACGGTGGGCTCGTCCGACAGTCCTTCCGGCGGCCCGGCCGACACCGGGGGGACGTCGGCGCCGGCCGGGCCTTCGGTTGCCGGAGAGGGGTCGGGGGTGGTGCGCTCCGGTCGACCCGGGTCGCCCACCGGGGCGGAGAGGGAAGCCCCGGGGGCCGGGGGAAGCGGCACCGGGGCGTGGTCTTGTTCGGTCATGGTTCGATCCTGCAGGTCGTCCCTGAGAATCCGGAAAGAGCGCCGTAAAAGGTTCGTATGAACCGTTGCCCAAATGCTGGGGTCCGATGAAGCCCGTAGATTGAACGCCGTGAGTGTCGAATGCTGAGCTTTGACGAGGCCGCGGCCCAGGTCACCGGGCCCGGTCAGGCTCTCGAAGTCGTCGAGCAGAAGATCGGGGACGTCACCTACAAGGTGTTCAAGAACGCGCCACCGACGCTGCGTGAGGTGTTTGCCAGTGCCAGGGGCCGCGGCGACCAGACCTTCCTCGTCTACGAGGGTGAGCGGTGGAGCTATGGCGAAGTCATGCGTCATGTCGACGCGCTCGGCGCCACCTTGGTCGATCGCTACGGCGTGAAGCCGGGGGACCGGGTCGCCATCGGGATGCGCAACCTGCCCGAGTGGGTGGTCTCGTTCGCCGCCATTCTGTCGGTCGGGGCCGTGTCCGTGTCGCTCAACGCCTGGTGGACCGAGGACGAGCTCGCCTACGCCCTCACGGACTCGGGGTCCACGGTCGTCCTCGCCGACCCCGAACGGGTCGCCCGTATGCTCACCACCTCGGAGCGGACCGGCGTCCAGCTGATCGCAGTGCGGAGCCCGCAGGACAAGACGCCGGCCGGCGTCGACCGCTACGAGGACGTCGTCGAGCTCGGGACGCCCCTCCCGCAAGTCGAGATCGGGCCTGAGCACGACGCGACGATCCTCTACACCTCGGGCACGACCGGGTCGCCCAAGGGCGCCGTGTCGACGCACCGAGCGGTCGTCCAGGCGTTGATGGCGTTCGGGTGCCGCCAGCTCATCGAGCTGGCCCGCTCGAAGGGCGAGTCGGCCACGCCGGCCGGCCCGGCCTACCCGCCCACCCTCATCCTGACCGTGCCGCTCTTCCACGTGACCGGGTGTGTGCCGGTGATGCTCTCGTCCTTCGCGAGCGGGATCAAGCTCGTGATCATGTACCGATGGGACGCCGAGAAGGCGCTCCAGCTGATCGAGAGCGAGCGGGTCACCACCTTCGTCGGGGTGCCGACCCAGAGTTGGGACCTGCTCGAGTCGCCGAACTTCCACCAGTACGACACGTCGTCGCTGGCCGCCATCGCAGGCGGCGGGGCGCCGGCCCCGCCCACCTTGGTGAAGCGGGTCGACGAGGAGTTCGACGGTGGTCGCCCGGCCATCGGCTACGGGATGACCGAGACCAACGGGTACGGTCCCGGCAACAGCGGCGACGACTACGTGTCGCACCCCTTGAGCGCCGGTCGAGTCGTTCCGATCATGGAGCTCGAGGTCCGCGACGAGGACGACAAGCCGGTGCCGGTCGGGGAGCGGGGCGAGATCTGGTTCAAGGGCCCGGTCCTCATTCGCGGCTATTGGAACAAGCCCGAGGAGACCGCCGAGGTCCTGGTGGACGGGTGGCTGCGCAGCGGCGACATCGGCCACCTCGATGAGGACGGTTTCATCTACGTCGAGGACCGGGTCAAGGACATGGTCCTGCGGGCCGGCGAGAACATCTACTGCGCCGAGGTCGAGGCGGCCATCTACGAGCACCCGGCCGTCTACGAGGCCGCGGTGTTCGGCGTGCCGGACCCCCGGCTCGGCGAGGAGGTGGCCGCCGCGGTGGTGCTGAAGAAGGGGGCCAAGCTCACCGCCGAGGAGCTCCAGTCCCATGTGGCCAAGCGCCTGGCGCCCTTCAAAGTGCCGACCCTCATCACCTTCTCCGAGGAGCAGCTGCCCCGGGGCGCGACCGGCAAGATCCTGAAGCGCGAGCTGCGGACCAACCTCTATCCGGACGCCCAGCCCGCCCCCTAGCCGCGCTCGACGGTCTCCTCGATGGCGAGGCGGGCCACCACCTGCTGCTCGGTGATGGTCCGCTCGACCCGTGACCGGCCCAGGAAGCTGACTCCCCAGTGGGCCAGGGCCGACAGCCGGTTCTTGAAGCCGGTGAGGAAGGTCAGGTGGACGACCAGCCAGGCCAGCCATCCGGCGAACCCGCTCAGGCGGACCGGCCCGATCTTGGCCACCCCCCGGAAGCGCGAGATCGTGGCCATGGTGCCGAGGTCGTGGTAGCGGAGTGGCGCCCCGGGGCCGTCACCGCCGCGCTTGAGGCGCTTCAGGATCAGTCGGGCCGCATGGGCGCCCGACTGCATGGCGACCTCGGCGACGCCCGGCAGCCCGTCCAGCGTCATCAGATCACCCACGACGAACGCCTCGGTGTGCCCCGGCAAGGAGCAGTCGGGCTGCACCTCGACGCGGCCCGTCCTGTCGAGCCCGGCCCCCGACTGCTCGGCGAGGGACGCCCCCAGCGCAGTCGCCTGCACGCCGGCCGCCCAGATGGTGGTCCGGGCCCCGAACCGCCTGGTCGAGCCGTCCTCGAGCCGGACCGAGATGCCGTGGTCGTCGACCCCGGTGACCATCGCGTGGACGTGCACCTCGATCCCGAGTCGCCCGAGGGATCGTTCGGTCTTGGCGGCCAGCTGGGGGCCGAACTCGGCCAGCACGCTCGGTCCCCCGTCAAAGAGGAGCACCCGAGCCTGGCGCGGGTCGATGTGCCGGAAGTTCCGCCGGAGCGATCGCCGGGACAGCTCGATGATCTGGCCCGCCATCTCGACCCCGGTCGGCCCGGCCCCCACCACCGCGAAGGTCATCAGTTCGGCGCGTCGCTGGCCGTCCGGCTCCACCTCGGCCATCTCGAACGCTCCGAAGATGCGGCCTCGCAGCTCGAGCGCGTCGTCGATCGACTTCATGCCCGGTGCCCACCGGCTCAGCTCGTCGTGGCCGAAATAGGAGGTGCGCGAGCCGGTCGCCACGATCAGGCTGTCGTAGTGGACGACCTGGGAGGACCCACCGTGGCGAGCGGTGACGGTGCGGGCGGTCAGGTCGATCGCGGTGACCTCGCCCAGGACCACCTCGGTGCGCCGCTGGCGTCGGACGATCTCTCGGATCGGCGGGGCGATCTCGCCCGACGACAGGATCCCGGTCGCGACCTGGTACAGGAGCGGCTGGAACAGGTGGTGGTTCGTGCGGTCGATCAGGGTGATGTCGACCGGGCCATGGCGGAGCACCCGCAGGGCGAACAGCCCTCCAAAGCCCCCTCCGACGACGACGACCCGGTGGGGCCGGTGGCTCATCAGCGACGCTCCCCGCTCAGCTCCGGCTGGGTGGGCTGACGGTCAGGTTGGGGTCGTTGACCGACGCCGGCTCGAGGGCCGCCTCGATCGCCGCCACGAGTTCGTCGGACAGCTCGACGT
>JBOGFV010000265.1:0-3775 GCA_050743525.1 Acidimicrobiales bacterium | reverse complement strand
TGCTGGATGGCGGTGAGGCCCTCGCTGATCATCCCGCCCCACGACGGCGTGGGCGGCCGGACGCCCAGACCGAGGAAGTTCAGGCCGGTCTGCAGCGTGAGGGTGACGGCGGCGGTCAGCGACGCGTTGACGACGAGGGGGCCGGCCACCCCGGGCAGGATGTGGCGCCACAGGATCCTCCGCCTCGAGACGCCGGTCATCTCGGCGTTGACGACGTAGACGGCCTCGCGCACCGGCAGGGCCGCGCCCCGCACCACCCGGTAGATGGAGGGGACGAACAAGAGCCCGAGGATGAGCATGGCGATGTTCTGGTTGCCGCCCGGCAGCGAGAAGATCATCAGCAGCACGACGATGGCGGGGATGGCGAGGCCGAGATCGGCCAGCCGGTCCAGCGCGGCGCCGAGGGCCCGGCCCCGGAACGCCGAGAACAGCCCGAGCGGCACGCTGACCAACAGCGCCACCCCCAGCGCCTCGGCGATCCCGATCAGGGTGATGCCGCCGCCGAAGAGCAGCCGGCTGAGCACGTCGCGGCCGAGCTCGTCGGTGCCCAGCAGGTGCTGGGCCGTCGGCCCCGACAGCACCGTGGTGAGGTCCTGGGTGTTGGCGTTGTAGGGGGCGATCAGCGGCGCCAGCGCGCTGGCCAGGATGATCCCGACGAGGAAGACCGCCGCGGCCACCCCGAGCGGCTGGTGCAAGAAGCACGACACGAAGGTCCGCCGGCGCGGCACCGCCGGTTCGGCGCGGTGGATTCCAAGGCGCGCCATCACGCCGCGCTCCTGACCCGGGGATCGAGGGCGACGTAGGCGAAGTCGACGAACAGGTTGACCAGCACCACGATCACCGTGAAGTACAGGCTGATCGCCTCGACCACCGGGAGGTCGTGGTACTGGGCCGCCACCACCAGCGCGCTCCCGAGCCCGGGGAGCGAGAAGACCTGCTCGACGAAGACCGACCCCGACAGGGCGCCCACGAAGGCCAGCCCGAGCACCGTGACCACCGGGATGCCGGCGTTGCGCAGCGCGTGCTTGAAGAGGATGGAGGAGCCCGACGCCCCGTTGGCCCGCAGCGTCCGGACGTAGTCGCCGCTCAGCGCGGCGAGCAGCCGGTCCCGGGTCTGCTTGGCCACGAAGGTGGCCAGCCCGAGCCCGAGCGCGACCGACGGGAGGACGATCGAGCGCAGCCACTGCACCGGCGAGGCGGTGGGGGCGACGTAGCCGACCGCCGGGAACACCCGGAACCGCACGGCCAAGAGCAGGATGAGCACCGTGGCGAGCCAGTAGCCCGGGAGGGCCAGCCCGACCACCGAGCCGACGTCGACGAGCTTGGGGAGGGCGCCGCGCCGGTTGGCGCTCACGATCCCGAGGGCCAGGCCCACGATCAGGGCGAAGATCACCGACCCGAACACGAGCGAGACGGTCACCGGCAGGCGGGGGCTGAGCATCGAGGTGACGCTCTCGCCGGTCTGGAAGGAGCTGCCGAGGGTGCCGTGGAAGAGCCCGTCGAGCCAGTGCCAGTACTGCAGGTACAAGGGCCGGTTCAGCCCGAACTGGGCGTCCAGGCGGTGGATCTGGGGCAGCGTGGCGGTCGGCCCCAGGATCTCCTCGGCGATGTTCCCGGGCGTGAGGGCCTCGAAGAAGAAGGTGAGCGACGGGACGATCAGGATGAGCAGGAGCGACATCACCAGGCGCCGCAGGAAGATCCTCGCCACCGCCTAGGTCACCCTCGGCTCCGCCTCGGGGTGGGGTCGGTGCCTACCGGTCGAGGCCCCGCGGCGAGGGTTGCCACAGATCCGCTGGACAGGACACCCCATCAGCCCCCGCATTCCCCCAGTAACAGTAACGATACCGTAACTTGTCGATCCTCTCAGGTCCTCCAGTGGCCGTCAACTGCCGCCGTGGGCGATCGATCGGCCCGATTCCGCCGCCGCGACCGGGAGATCAAGTGACCCGTCCGGCGCGGGTCGTGTCAGTAAGCAGTGATCAGTGAAGCCCGGGCGATCAAGGAAGAAGGAGTCGCTGGACCACCGATGTTGGCGATTCGCCCAGCCGGGCGGCCAGCAGCGACCGGTCCCCGGTGACCAGGGGGACGCCGAGGGCCGCGCCGGCGGCGGCCCACGCGGCGTCGTAGAAGGTCAGTCCCTTCTCGGCACCGAGCAGCGCGGCCCGTCGATTCCACTCCTCGGTCATCGCCAGGGGGACGCCGAGTAAGCGGACGAGATCGTCGAGCTGGCCGGCGACGTCGGGACCACTCCAGCCGAGCCCGCGCAGCAGGACGTTGCCGAGCTCGTAGAGGGCGAAGTCGATGACGTGGAGCCGGACTTCGCCGCGGGTGTGAGCGTCGAGGATGGCCCTCGACTCGCGCACCTCGGACTCGCCCTCGTCGTGGAACCACTTGAGGACGACGGAGGTGTCGACGAGGAGCGCGGTCAACCGATGCGGTCCCGATCGCGTCGGACCAGGTCCGCCGACTCGAAGGAACCGGCGGACCGGAATCGCTCGATCGACCGGGAGATGGCCTCGGCCATCGCCGAGCCGTCCGGCCGGGTCAGCTCGACCCGGGCCGCTGCCGCCAGCAGGGCACTCCGGCTGGTGGAACGGCGGCGGGCCTCGTCGTCGATCGCCTTCAACAGCTCGTCGGGGAGCGACACCATCACCTTGGCCATACCGGAGTGTATCCAGAAGTATTGCCGACTCGACGCCGGGTCACTCCTCCTCGGCGCCGTCGCTGAGGGCGCCGAGCGTGCGGGCGAGGTCGAGGACCCCTTCGTCGCCGACCCGCGTCGCCATGGCCGACTCGACCCCCGCCACGGCCCGGTCGATCACCGCGACAGCCTGCTGACCCCGATCGGTCAGAGAGAGCAGTGTCCGCCGGCGGTCGTCGGGATAGGGGAGGCGCTCGACGTAGCCGAGCCCGACCAGGGTGTCGACGAGCTGGCCGACCGCCTGCTTGGTGATGTCCATGCGGACCACCAGGTCCCGGGCGCTCGAGCCGGGGGTGGCGAGCACCTGCAACCCCCAGGTTCCCTGCTGGGGGAGGTCGCCGAAGCCGGCCTCACGCAGCGCGGTGGCCACCGGGGCGCGGAAGCGCCGCACCGAGTGCCGGAGCAGCCAGACCAGGGCCCGGGGGTCGTGGGCCGGCGGCAGTCCGGGGGGGCCCACCGAGGAGGGCATCGTCACAGGATAGGTCATGTTACTAGTCCGTCAGGTTTATTAACTAGGAAGCCGAGGTCTGTCACTGTAGGGGTGATGGGCGACGCCGAGAGACAGGGCCTATGGCGGCGGGCACGCCACGGAACGGTCGCGGCGGTGGCGCTCGCGAGCCTCTCGGGGTTGGCCGTCACGGACCCGCCGGCCCTGCCGGCCGGCGCGGCGGCCGTTCCCGCCACCGACGCCGCCGGGGTGACCTGGCTGTGCCGACCGGGACTGGCCTCCAACCCGTGCCTGTTCTCCGAGAACACCTCGTCGGTCCCGGCCTCGGGGGCGCCGACCGTGCTGACCGGTCATCCGGCCCCCCACCCGGCCTTCGACTGCTTCTACGTGTACCCGACCGTCACCGCGTCGGCGGCCACCGACAACACCGGCACCGCGGTGACGAGTGTCATCGATGGGGCCGCGGTGTCCCAGGCGTCGCGGTTCTCGTCGGTGTGCAACGTGTGGGCCCCGACCTACCGGCAGCGGACCGCCGCGTCGCTGGCCAAGGGCCTCGGCAACGACCCGGCGGCCGACCTCGTCTCCTACGACAGCCTGCTGGCCGGGTGGAAGGACTACCTGGCCCA
>JBOGFV010000264.1:0-4833 GCA_050743525.1 Acidimicrobiales bacterium | reverse complement strand
CCTCGGGATCGACGAGCTCTCCGACGAGGACAAACTGACGGTCGGCCGGGCCCGCAAGCTCGAGCGGTTTCTGTCGCAGCCGTTGCACGTGGCCGAGCAGTTCACCGGCACCCCCGGTGCCTACGTCCCCATCGCCGAGACGGTCCGCGGCTTCAAGGAGATCCTCGAGGGGAGGCACGACGACCTCTCCGAGCGGGCGTTCTACATGAAGGGCACGATCGATGATGTCGTCCGGGACGCCCGCGGCGAGGGCTCGAGCTGACATGGCCCACGCCTTGTTTCCGGTCGAGATCCTGACCCCGGAAGGTGAGGTCTTCAACGGCGACGTGGAGATGGTCTCCACCCGGACCACGCTGGGTCAGATCGGCATCCTCGCCAGGCATGCGCCGTTGTTGGCGACGCTCGAGCCCACCGAGCTTAGGCTGTACCAGACCGAGACCGAGGTGATTCGCTACGCGCAGGCGGAGGGGTATCTCCAGGTTGGTGGCAACCGCGCGCTGTTGCTGGTCGAGGAAGCCCATCCCATCGCAGACCTGGACGCCGACGCCCTTCGCGAACGCCTGCGGATCGCCGAGGAAGAGCTCGAGCAGGCCGCCGACGACACCGAGAGGCGCCGGGTCGCCGAGCGTGATCGGCGGCGCTGGGCGCAGTTCCTGAAGCTCGCCGAGTAGCGCACTCTCCCCACCGTTCCGAGAGAGAGCAACCGAAAAGCCGGTGCGCACACGCTGGATGTCCCGGCGCGCGCCGGCCCGCACCTCGTGTCCGAAGAGTCGGAGGGCTCAGAAGAACGGGATCGAGCTGAACTCGGCCAGCTTGGCCAACGGATGCATGGCGTCGACTTTGCGGATCGTGCCCGATCGCGACCGCATGACGAGGGACTCCGTCGTGGCCCCGCCGTCTTCGAGGTAGCGGACTCCGCGCAGGAGATCGCCGTCGGTGATGCCGGTCGCCGCGAAGAAGCAGTTGTCGCCACGCACCAGATCGTTGGTGCAGAGCACCTTGTCCAGGTCGTACCCGGCGGCGCTGGCGGTGTCCCGCTCGTCCTCATTGCGCGGCCACAGCCGGCCCTGGATCTCACCGCCCATGCACTTGAGGGCCGCCGCCGCCAGTACGCCCTCGGGAGTCCCGCCGATGCCGATCAGGACGTCGGCGCCGGTCGCGTCCGACCGGCCGGTGGCGATGGCGGCCGCGACGTCACCGTGGGTGATGAGACGGATGCGCGCACCGGTCTCCCGCACCTCGCTGATGAGCTCGGTGTGGCGTGGACGGTCCAGGATGACCGCGGTCAGGTCGCGAACCGGCCGGTCGAGCCGCGCCGCGAGCGAGTTGAGGTTCTGGGTGGGACTCTTCGTGATGTCAATCGAACCAGCACCGCGCGGCCCTACCGCGATCTTCTCCATGTAGAAGCAGGGCCCTGGATCGAACATGGTGCCCCGTTCGGAGACCGCGATCACTGCCAGCGCCCCGTTCCGACCCTCGGATGCCAGCGTCGTGCCATCGATCGGGTCGACCGCGATGTCGGTCGGCGGGGGCGAGCCGTCCCCGATCCGCTCGCCGTTGTAGAGCATCGGCGCGTGGTCCTTCTCGCCCTCGCCGATGACCACGACCCCGTCCATCGCGACGGTGGAGAGGACGACCCGCATGGCGTTCACCGCTGCGCCGTCGGCCCCCTCCTTGTCGCCCGCACCGATCCACCGGCTGGCCGCCATCGCCGCCGCCTCGGTGACTCTGACCAGCTCAAGGGCCAGGTTGCGGTCGGGCGCCTGGGGCTGTCTCGCCACGGCCCCGACCATAGCGGGCAATATTGGGGATGTGGACCGGCTTGTGATCCGTCCGAGCGGTCCCCTGTGGGGCAGCGCGACGGCCGGGGGGGCCAAGAACTCGGTCCTGAAATTGATGGCCGCATCTCTGCTGGCCGAGGGCCGACACGAGCTTCGGAACGTGCCACCGATCGTCGACGTGCAGATCATGTCGGACATGCTCGCGTCACTCGGGGTACGGGTGACGCGCGACGGCGGGACGCTCCACATCGACGTGCCCGAGGTCGACGGCCTCTCGCCCGAAGCCCCCTACGAGCTGGTCGACAAGATGCGGGCCTCCATCGTGGTGCTCGGGCCGCTCCTGGCCCGATGCGGCCACGCCCGCCTCTCGATGCCGGGCGGCGACGACTTCGGATCGCGCCCGATCAACTTCCACGTGGATGGGCTCGGGCGTATGGGCACCGAGTTCGTCACCCGCCACGGGTTCATCGAGGGGGTGGTCGATCCGGCGAGCGCCGGCCGCTCCCGCCTGATCGGGACCCGGCTCGTCCTCGACTACCCAAGCCACACCACCACCGACAACCTGATGATGGCGGGCGCGCTGGCCAAAGGGACGACCGTGATCGACAACGCGGCGCGCGAGCCCGAGGTCGTCGACCTGGCCGACTACTTGAACGCGATGGGCGCGCGCGTCCAGGGGGCCGGCACGTCCCGAATCGAGGTCACCGGTGTGGAGGCACTGGAGCCGGGCACCCACACCGTCATCCCGGACCGGGTCGTGACCGGCACGCTGCTCGCGGCGGCCGCGATCGCCGGAGGCGAGGTCGTGGTCGAGGACGGGCGCTTCGATCACATGGAGATGTTCGTGGTGAAGCTCCGTTCGATGGGTGTCGAGGTGGACCAGCGGGCCGACGGGCTGACCGCCACCTCGACCGGCACGCTCAAGTCTGTCGACGTCGCCACCCTCCCGTACCCGGGGGTGGCCACCGACTACAAGCCGTTCGTGGTCACGATGCTGGCCATGGCCGACGGGGTGGCCATCGTCACCGAGAACCTGTTCGAGGGGCGGTTCCGCTATGTCGACGAGCTGCTCCGCATGGGGGCGGACATCCGCACGCAGGGCCACCACGCGGTGGTCCGCGGGGTCCGGCACCTCTCGGGGGCCCAGGTCCGCTCGCCCGACATCCGGGGCGGAGCGGCGCTGGCCCTGGCCGGCCTGGTCGCCGAGGGCGAGACCGTGCTCACCGACGCCCACCATCTCGACCGGGGTTACGAGGACTTCGGGGCCACCCTGCGTGCATTGGGCGCCGAGGTGGAGTGGCAGTGACGGCGACCGCGGTGGCCGGGCGCGGCGACCCCGAGGCGCTGCTCGACCAGGCGGTCGCGGGCGATCGAGGGGCCTTGGCCCGGTTGCTGTCCTTCGTCGAGGGGGGAGGGGAGCGCAGCCGGGCGGTGGCCCGCCTCGGCTACCGGGCCGACCCCCCTTTCGTCATCGGGTTGACCGGCGCGCCCGGGGCCGGCAAGTCGACCCTGGCCGACCAGCTGGTGTCGGCGGCCCGGGAAGGCTGGCCGGCGGTCGAGGCCGCCGGGGCGGTGCCGGCGGCCCCGCCCGAGGCGATCGACCAGATCGCGGTGCTGGCCGTCGACCCGACCTCACCATTCAGCGGCGGCGCCATCCTGGGCGACCGGGCCCGGATGCAGCGACACGCCACCGACGCCACGGTGTTCATCCGCTCGATGGCGACCCGGGGCCATCTGGGCGGCCTGGCCCTGGCCGTCCCCGACGCCCTGCGAGTGCTCGGGGCGGCGGGCCTGCCGGTGGTGGTGGTCGAAACGGTCGGGGTCGGCCAGGTCGAGGTCGAGGTGGCCGAGGCCAGCGACACGACCGTCGTCGTGGTCACGCCCGGGTGGGGTGACTCACTGCAGGCCGCCAAGGCCGGCCTGCTCGAGGTGGCCGACCTCTTCGTGATCAACAAGGCCGACCGACCCGGCGCCACCGAGGCGGCCCGGGACCTGCGCCAGATGCTGGAGCTGGGCGGGGCCCAGGACTGGCGCCCGCCGATCGTCGACACGGTGGCGACCACCGGGGAGGGGATCGAGGAGCTGTGGGCGGCGCTGGCCGGCCATCGAGCCTTCCTGGCGGCCAGCGGACAGCTCGAGTCGCGCCGGAGCGCCCGGGTCGAGCAGGAGCTCGGCAAGGTGCTGACCGCCCTCCTCCAAGAGCGGGTCGGTCGCCTGGCCGAGTCGCCCGAGTACCGGGAGGCGCTCGAGGCCTTGCGGACCGGCCGCGCCGACCCCTACGAGGTGGCCGACCGCCTGCTCGGCTCCGACTGACCCGGTGCGGTCGGGTACCTTGCCCTTGGGAGGGCGGCCGGCCGGGACGGCCCCCGCCCCGAACGCCCCCGCCCATCCGAAACCATGGTGACCACCCCCCGCCTCCCGCTCCCGAGACGAGACGGGCCGGCCGACGCCCGGCGGTGGTTCCAGCACGCCGTCTTCTATGAGGTCCTGCTGCGGGGCTTCTACGACTCCAACAACGACGGCATCGGCGACATCCGGGGCCTCCACGAGAAGCTCGACTACTTGCAGTGGCTGGGAGTCGACGCGATCTGGCTCCTGCCCTTCTACCCGTCGCCCATGCGCGACGGCGGCTACGACATCAGCGACTTCTTCAACGTGGCCCCCGACTACGGCAGCCTGGGCGACCTGACCCGGTTGCTCGACGACGCGCACCGCCGGGGCATCCGGTTCGTGGCCGACCTGGTCATGAACCACACGAGCGACACCCACCCCTGGTTCCTCGAGTCGCGCTCGAGCCGCGACAACCCCAAGAGCGACTGGTACGTGTGGAACGACGACGACCAGCGGTGGCCCGAGGCCCGGATCGTCTTCACCGACGTGGAACGGTCCAACTGGACCTGGGACGACACCCGCCAGCAGTACTACTGGCACCGCGTCTTCTCCCATCAGCCCGACCTCAACTCCGAGAACCCCGAGGTCGCCGACGCGATGGTCGAGATGGTGAAGTTCTGGCTCGAGATCGGCTTCGACGGGTTCCGCCTCGACGCCGCCC
>JBOGFV010000263.1:0-19303 GCA_050743525.1 Acidimicrobiales bacterium | reverse complement strand
ACCGCTACTTCCCCGAGCCCGACCTCCTCCCCCTCGATCCCGACGGTGCGTGGAAGGCCGAGGTGGCCGGCGCCCTCGGCGCCCTGCCGGCGGCCCGGCGCGCCGAGCTGGTCGCGCTCCTCGGCGGCGAGCCGACCTCGGCCCAGCATGACCAGGTCCGCTCGGTCGTGGCGTCGGACTTGGACCGGCTCGTGACCGCGGCGGCCGAGGGGGGCGCGCCACCGGCCCTCGCCCTGGCCAGGACGGCCAACGAGGTCGCCGCCGACCCCGAGGGTGCGGCCCGGCTCGACCCGACCGCCTTCGCCAGGCTGGTCTCGATGGAGGCGGCCGGCGAGCTGTCGGCCACCCAGTCCAAGGAGGTCCTGGTCACCCTGCTCGCCGAGGGTGGGGATCCGGGCGAGATCGCCCGCGGCCTCGGGTTCGAGGCCATGGACAGCGGCGACCTGTCGGCGGTGATCGACGCAGTCGTCGCGGGCAACGCCGACGCCTGGCAGAAGTACGTGGCCGGCGACCAGAAGGTCATGGGGTCGCTGATCGGCGAGGTGATGAAGGCCACCTCCGGGAAGGCGGACGGCAAGGCCGTCGCCGCAGCGTTGTCGCAACGCCGCTCCGACGGCGGCTGAGGAGGACCCGGCCGATGGGCCAGACCACCGACACGGGCGCGCCGGCCGGCCTGCTCGGGCGCACCGCCGCGTGGTGCTACCGGCGTCGGCGGCTGGTCCTGCTCTCGTGGGTGCTCCTGCTGGTGCTGTCGACCGTGGTCGCCCAGTTGGTCGGGACGCACTTCCAGAACAAATTCACGGCCGGGAACACCCCGTCTCAGCAGGCGCTCAACATCCTCCAGGCCCGGTTCCCGGGCGCGTCGGGGGACAGCGCCCAGGTGGTCTTCGAGGGAACCGAGCCGCTCAGCGCGCCGGCCAACCGGGCCGCCATCGCCACGGTGGCGAGCCGCATACGAGCGGAACCCGACGTCGACAGCGTGGTGTCGCCCTTCCAGCCGGCCGGGGCGTACCAGCTCTCGCGGGACGGCCACATCGGGTATCTCACGGTCGACTTCACGGAGGCGAGCTCCCAGCTGCCCAAGGCGGCGGTGGAGCGCGTCGTCCACGTCGCCCGGGCGGCGGCCACGCCACAGCTCAAGGTGGCGCTCGGCGGCGGGCCGATCTCGGCCGCCGTCGGCGCGTCGCCGGGGCCCGCCGAGGGCATCGGTGTGACCGCGGCGATGGTGATCATGCTGATCGCCTTTGGCTCGGTGATCGCGATGGGCCTGCCGATCCTCATCGCGTTGATCGGTCTGGCCACCGGGATCGCGGTGGAGGAGCTCGCGACCCACCTGCTCGTGATCCCGATCTTCGCTCCCGAGCTCGCCGCCATGATGGGGCTCGGCGTCGGGATCGACTATGCCCTCTTGATCGTCACGCGCTACCGGCAGGGCCTGGCCGAGGGATTGGAGCCCGAGGCGGCGGTGGTCGGCGCGCTCACCACGTCCGGCCGGGCCGTGCTCATCGCCGGCACCACGGTGGTCATCTCGCTCCTCGGGCTGTTCGTGGTCGGGCAGCCCTACATGATCGGGCTCTCGGTCGGCGCGATCGTCTCGGTGCTTCTGGTCCTGATCGGCTCGGTCACCCTGCTCCCGGCGATGCTCGGCTTCGCGGGACGCTCGATCGAGCGCTTCTCGGTCCTCCGCGGGGGCCGCCGCTCGCTCGCCGCGACCGACCACGGCTTCTGGTTCCGCTGGAGCCGGACGATCCAGCGCCACCCGTGGCGGGCCGCCGTCGGCTCGGTGACGGTGCTCGTCGTCCTGGCCATCCCGCTGTTCTCGATGCGACTCGCGTTCAGCGACTCGGGCAACGATCCGACCACCCTCACCACCCGCCAGGCCTACGACCTGTTGGCCCAAGGCTTCGGGCCCGGATCCAACGGGCCGCTCGTGGTCGCGGTGGCCATGAACGGTCCCGGCCAGCGCCCGGTGGTGGACCGCCTGGACGCCGCCATCGGCCACACCCGGGGGGTCGCGGCCACCGCCCCGCCCCAGTTCAACGGGTCCGGGACCGCCGCCGTGATCATCGCGGTGCCGACGACGGCGCCCCAGGCCGCCGCCACCCAGCAGCTGGTCCTGAGGCTGCGGGCCGACGTGATCCCGCCGATGGTCGCCCACAGCGGGGTGGTGGCCGACGTGGGCGGGGAGACGGCGGGGGGGATCGACGCCGCCGGCTACCTCTCCAACCGGCTCCCGCTGGTCATCGCGCTGGTGATCCTGGTGTCGTTCCTCTTGCTCTGCTCGATGTTCCGTTCGCTCACCATCCCGATCAAGGCGGCGCTGATGAACCTCCTCTCGATCGGCGCCGCCTACGGGGTCATGGTGGCGGTGTTCCAGTGGGGCTGGCTCGGGAGCGTGTTTGCCATCGGCAAGACCTCGCCGATCGACCCCTGGATCCCGGTCGTGATGTTCACCATCCTCTTCGGCCTGTCCATGGACTACGAGGTGTTCCTGCTCTCGCGGATCGCCGAGCGGTGGGAGGAGACCGGCGACAACTCGAGGGCCGTGGCCGACGGGTTGGCCCGCACCGCCCGGGTGATCACGGCGGCTGCGGCCATCATGATCTTCGTCTTCGGCTCCTTCGTGGTGAAGGACCCGCTGCACATCCTGAAGGTCTTCGGGCTCGGGCTGGCCGTCGCGATCCTGATCGACTCCACGCTCGTGCGAATGGTGCTCGTGCCCTCGGTCATGGAGCTGTTGGGCCGGGCCAACTGGTGGCTGCCGCGCTGGCTCGACCGGGTGGTGCCGAGGCTGGGCCCCGAGCGCGACGGCCCGGTGCTGGCCCTGGCGCCGGTCCCGGGCCCCGGCGGGTCGGCCGTACACTCCCGGAATGGCTGAGCACGCCGCCGCCGACCGGCTGAACGCCGAGCGGCGGGGGATGAAGCCCCGGAGCTACCAGGTCACCGAGGGGCCGACCAAGGCGCCGGCGCGCGCCATGCTCCGGGCGATCGGCATGACCGACGCCGACTGGGACAAGCCCCAGGTCGGCGTGGCCTCCAGCTGGAACGAGGTCACCCCGTGCAACCTCCCGCTGTCGCGGCTGGCCCAGCGGGCCAAGGCGGGCGTGCGCAGTGCCGGCGGGTTCCCGCTCGAGTTCGTCACCATCGCGGTGTCCGACGGCATCTCGATGGGCCACGAGGGCATGCGGGCCTCGTTGGTGAGCCGCGAGGTCATCGCCGACTCGGTCGAGACGATGATGCACGCCGAGCGCTTCGACGCGCTGGTCGCGCTGGCCGGCTGCGACAAGTCGCTCCCCGGGATGCTCATGGCGGCCGCCCGGGTCAACCTGCCGAGCGTCTTCCTCTACGGCGGCTCGATCCTGCCGGGCCGGCTCGGCGACCGGGCCCTCGACATCGTGAGCGTGTTCGAGGCCGTCGGGGCCAACGCCGTCGGCGCGCTGAGCGACGAGGAGCTGGCCCTCATCGAGCACAACGCCTGCCCGACCGAGGGCTCGTGCGCTGGCATGTTCACCGCCAACACCATGGCCTCGGTCGCCGAGGCCATCGGGATGGCGATGCCGGGCAGCTCGTCGCCGCCGGCGGTGGACCGGCGCCGCGAAGACCTCGCCTTCGCCTCCGGCGTTGCCGTGGTCGACCTGCTGGCCCAGGGCATCCGGCCCCGCCAGATCATGACCAAGCAAGCCTTCGAGAACGCCATCGCCGTGGTCATGGCCCTGGGCGGCTCGACCAACGCGGTCCTGCATCTCTTGGCCATCGCCAACGAAGCACGGGTGGAGCTCGAGCTCGACGACTTCAACCGGGTGGCGGCTCGGGTCCCTCACATCACCGACGCCAAGCCCCACGGGCGCTTTCACATGGTCGACGTCGACCGGGTCGGCGGAGTGCCGGTGGTGCTGCGGGCGCTGCTCGAGGCCGGCCTCCTCCATGGGGACTGCGTCACGGTGACCGGGAAGACGATCGCGGAGAACCTGGCCGCGCTCGACCCCCCGGCCCCCGACGGCGAGGTCATCCGACCGCTCGACCGGCCCATCCACGCGGCCGGGGGCATCGCGATCCTGACCGGCTCACTGGCGCCCAAGGGCTCGGTGGTGAAGGTGGCGGGACTGGACGAGCTGTCGTTTGAGGGCACCGCCCGGGTGTTCGACGACGAGGCCGCCGCCATGGACGCCATCGTGGCCGGCTCGATCCAGCCCCGGACGGTGCTCGTGATCCGCTACGAGGGACCCAAGGGTGGCCCGGGCATGCGCGAGATGCTGGCCATCACGGGTGCCCTCGAGGGCGCCGGGCGGGGCTCGGACTGCGCGCTCGTCACCGACGGCCGGTTCTCCGGAGGAACACACGGCTTCTGCATCGGCCACGTCGCGCCCGAGGCCGTCGACGGCGGGCCGATCGCGCTGGTGGCCGACGGTGACCGGATCTCGATCGACGTCCGCAGCCACTCGATCGACCTCTTCGTCGATCCTGCGGAGCTCGATCGACGGCAGGCCCAGTTGAAGTCCTTCGAGCCCCGATACACGACCGGCGTGCTGGCCAAGTACGCGCGCCTGGTGACGGGGGCGGAACGGGGGGCCGTCACCGAGCCCTGACGGGCCAGCGGCCCCGCTGTTCAGCGTCGAGCTGGGGGGATTCGACACCCACACGAACCAGATCGACCCGCAGGCGGTGTTGCTCCCGCAGCTCGACACCGCCGTCGGCGCCTTCCTCGACGCGATCTCCCACACCAAGCGGGGTCGGGACACGGTCGTCGTCTACACCGAGTTCGGACGCCGGGTCGCTCCCAACGCCAGTGCCGGGACCGACCACGGCAGGGCCAACCCACAACGCCGTCTGCGAGCGCTTCCAGGGCACCATGCTCCAAGAATGCTGGCGCCCCGCCTTCCACCGTCGGCACTTCACCTCCATCCGCCAACTTCAGGCCGAAGCCGACGCCTGGTTGATCACCTACAACCACCGGCGACGCAACCACAGCGACTACATGCGCGGACGTACCCCTCACGAGATCCTCGACAACCACAAGCGAAACCAGGCAGCATGACAACCATCAACCGCAGAGCCCATCTGTCACCTCAACTCTCGGTCTGGAAGCTCGAGCTAGAGCCCGGAGGCGTCGGGAACAGATAGGTCCACTTCGCCTCCTCGCCCACCCCGGCGTGGCTCAACCGACGAGGCGCGAGGTTCCGAACATCTCGTCGAGCGTGACCGGATCGAGGCTTCGTGAAGCGATGATCGATTGGATCTGGTCGAAGAGCTCGAGGATCGGGGCATGGTTCAGATGCCCCAGCATGATCGTTCCCGGCTTCAGCCACTTCTCGGCTAAGCCGATGATCTGCTCTGGGGTCTCGAGCGTGGCGTCGCCGAAGGTGCCGTTCCACATGAGGATGCTCGTGTACCCGAGAGCACCGGCCGCCTCGAGCACCGGGGTGTTGTAGAAGCCGTAAGGGGGCCGGAAGTAGGGCCTGGCTGTGACTCCGAAGGTGTCCTCGATCCAGGCCTCGTTGCGACTTAGCTCGCGCTTGATCGCGGCCGCCGGCAGCTTGGTGAGATCCTTGTGACTCCAGGTGTGGTTGCCGAACTGCACTTGCTTGTTGGCCACCATCTCGCGGACTTGGGCGACGACCGACGGTGTCCACAGCTCGTTGAACATCCCGTTGGGGTTGAGGGTCAGGTGGATGCCCGAACTCTGGGCGAACGCCACGTACCCGGCGATGCATTGCTGGCAGTATCCGTCGTCCACCGTCCACGCGATCGTTTGGGTTGGGGCCGGTCCCGACCACACCAGCGTGGCCTCCCCGGGATGGGGCGGCGGGATCTGGCCGAGCTCGATTGGCGGTCCGCCCTGGCCGTCACCGACGACGGTGGCCGGGGCGGCCGTCGGGACGGTCTCTTTGGGCTTGCGGTGCGACGCGAGCGCTCGCACCTGAGAGGTGCATCCGGCCAGGGCCAGGGCCGCCCCGCCAGCCAGCAGCTGGAGGAACCGGCGCCGTCCTAGCCGTTCGACCTCGCGACACCCCGGACACGGACCACGCTCGCCCACTCGGCAAGGATAGGCACCGTGCCACGGACCGCCCGGCACCGGAGGAGGACGGCGTGGCGTCGCGCCTTCGCCGCCGGCGTGAGCGTGGTGCTTGTGGGCGGGATCGCCGGCGGGCTCTACCTCTGGCGAACCGGCGAATCGCCCCACAGGCGGTCGGTCACGGCGAGAAACAAGGTCCCGACCTTCGCGGTCAGGCCCTGGAGTCTCGTTGCTACCTTGATCCAGCCCGTGACCGCCTACGCCGCGCCGACCACCGCGTCGGCGGCCTCGACCCTTCCGCCCACCTGGGCCAGCCAATTCCTCACGATGCCGGTGATCGCCACGGTGACGGGTTGGGACGAGGCGCGCGAAGTGGCAAGACCGACCGAACCGACAACCGCGTGGATCCCCGCTGCCGCGGCGGTGATAACGAGGACCCCGTACCACATCGTTGTGGATTTGGGGACGAGCCGACTGCTGCTCTTCGATCAGTCCCGGCTGCTCATGTGCGTTCCTGCCAGCGTTGGTGCCGCCGCGAGCCCCACACCGACCGGCCACTACTTCGTCGGCTTGCTGGTTCAACCGCCCCCGACGGATGGCGGCACCTTCCTCGTCATCACCTCGGCGGTCATCAGCGGGGTCACCGACTGGGAGCAGGCTGGCAACGCGATGATCACCATCGCCGGCTCGGCCGTGACCGCCGGACCCAGGACGACCACCGGCAGCGTGCAGCTTCCCGGGGCCGACCAGGGCAGGTTACGGCCGGTGCCGCTTGGTTCGCCGGTCGATCTGGTTGCGGCTTTGAATCGCCCGCTCAACCAACGCGACGAGAGGCTCTGTGCATCTAGAACAGGCATTCCGGCTACCCATCACGGCACCCGGCGCCGGAGCCGGGACAGGTCCGAAGCAATACTCAACAATGGCAGGACGACTGATCCGTGAGTTACTCGAGTCCGATCCCAGCCAGAGGCCGATCGGTTCCGGGCCTGTTCCATGTCGGCGCGCCACCGGAGATGAAGGCCCTTCACGGTGCTAGCTACTTCGCCCTGAAAAAGTAGGTCCAGGCACGTGCTGATCTGACGTGAGCGCGCCCTGTGTCCCCGCGTGCCCCTCCGTCACGAGCCCTCCGGTCGATTTTGATCCCGGTTTCCGGAACCCTTTCGACCGTCGGGCGCGAGAGGAGAGGACAGGACGAGATCAGACGTGGAGCTGCGGCGGCGTTGGCGGAGGTCGCCCTGGTGGTCGGGTCGGAGTCGTCGATCGTTCCGGTGAGGAAGCGGTGGTGTTCCTCTTCGTCTCGCGCTCGTCGATGAGCAGGGCGATCTTGTTGGCGTTGTGGGCGAGAACGCCCCAGCCGCACCAGGTTCTCGTCCCGTCGATGCCGTCGAGCATGGTGCGCTCCCATCCCCAAGAGTGCTTGAGGTGCGAGATGCGGCCCTCCGAGCCGGTGCGCCACTTGATGAGCTTGCGAAAGCGACGAGACGACTCGACTCGTCGTCGCTCGGTGCCGGGCCGACCCTTTCTCGGAATGGCGACATGTCGCACCCCGAGCGCAGCCAGCTCGGCCTCGACCTTGGCCTCCCCATAACCGCGGTCGGCGGTGACCGTGGTGGGCACCTTGGCGAAGCGCTCTTTGATGCGGCCGATGGCGGCGGCGAGCATGGGGGCGTCGGGCGGGTTGCCGGTCTCGACGTTGTGGTCCACCACGATGCCGTCGGCGTCGTCGACGACCTGGGCCTTGGAGCCGAACTCCACAGGGCGCCCGAGGCGTCCTTTGGCGATGGGCCGGGCGTCGGTGTCGTGGAGCGAGACGATCCGCGTCGAGCCGTCGGGCACCCCGCCGGCCAAGCGGGTGCGGGTCTGGGCCACGATGCGCTCGAGGACGCTGATCGTGCGCTCGAGCTCGGCCACCAAAGCGAGGGCCCGCCCCGTTGCCCCCTCGCCCGCCCGGCGCAATCCCCGCCGGGCGTTTGTGGCCACGGCCTGGGCGTCTTCGAGGGCAGCGTCGGCGATGGTGGCCAGCTCCCCCGTGAGGGCGAGCACCTCGTCTTTGGCCTCCCCGCTGCGCCGGCGCAGCCAGGCCGCGATCTGATGGGCCCGTCGACGCACCGAGCGGCTGCGGTCCCGAAAGCTCGTCCGGCGGGCCAGCCCGATGGCCTTGATGGCGCCCACGCACTTGGTGAGCTTGGCCACCCCCTTGGCGAGCAGACCCGAATCGGTCGGGTAGGAGACGTTGGCGGGGACGACGGTGGTGTCGGCGCGGACCTTGTCGAGACGGACGACGTGAGCCGCGTTGGCCTTGTGCAACAACGCCTCGTTCAGCTGGTCGACCGCTTGGTCCCCGCAGCGGGTGGTGATCTTCATGAGCGTGCTCGGGTGGGGCACCGCATCGGTGAGGTTGACGCGGCAGAAGCGCCTCCAGGCCAACGAGTCGGTGACCTCGGCGCAGAGCGTCTCGAAGCCGAGGCGGTAGCGGAAGCGCAAGAACATCATGCGCAGGTAGGTCTCCATCGGGATCGACGGCCGGCCGATCACCGGATGGAAGAACGGCACGAACGGCTCGAAGAACACCGGATCGTCGAGCAGGCGGTCGATCTGCTCGAGCCGTGGTGGGAGCGCCAGGAACTCGGGCGGCACGATTGTCTCCCACAGGGTTGGTTGAGGGTCTACCTTGGTGCGCAACACGATGGCTCCGTTTCCCTTTGGCAAGAGTGGGACGGAGCCATCGTTGCTTCATTGGGGCCAGAACGCGAGCACCCCCTCAACCAGAACGCGCTGGTCGCGGACCTTTTTCACATCGACTTTTTCATGGCGAAGTAGCTAAGCTAGGAGCGTGGGTCGCAACCAGCCAATAGGCGATGTCGGGCGATCGGACGGGCCGGGTTCATGAGGTCGTCCCCGCTTTGGACCGCTGCGACGTCCGAGAACGGGTCGACGCGGACGTGGCGCTCGTCATGCCGGTGCGGCCACCGCCTTGGCATTGGCCAGCTTGCGCAGGTTTTGGCAGAGGACGTGGAGGGTCCACTCGCCCTGGGGACCTTCGAGGCCGCGCAGGCGCATGAAACCGGCGTGCTTGCGGACCTTCATCTGGCCGAAGGCGGGTTCGACGATCGCCCTTCTCCTGGAGTAGTCAGCACGGCCCCTCTTGGTCCTGAGCCGTCGGGCACGCTCCTAGAGGGCTTCGGGAGGGATCGGCCGGCCGAAGAGGCCCTCGCCGCCTGGGCCTTGTCGGGGGCGGGCGTCCGTGCCAGAATGTTCCGATCATGACGAGGGCCCGCCTCTTCTCCACCATCCTGGTACTCGTTACGTAGCGCGCGGCCACACTTCGTCGCGCGCACTTCGACCTCCCCGACGGGAGGTCGTTTGCTTTTCCGGATCGATTTCCCCGACCACCCGAACCGAACTCATACGAGGACAGACCAATGAAACTCACCGGAGCCCAGGCCCTCATCAAGAGCCTCGAGACCCAGGGCGTCGAGGTCATGTTCGGCCTGCCCGGTGGGGCGATCCTGCCGGTCTACGACCCGATCCTCGACTCGTCGATCCGCCACGTGCTGGTCCGCCACGAGCAGGGGGCCGGCCACATGGCCGAGGGGTACGCGATGGTGACCGGCCGGGCCGGCGTGGCCATGGTGACGAGCGGCCCCGGCGCCACCAACGTGGTGACGCCGCTGTCGAACGCCTACATGGACTCGACGCCGCTGGTCGTGATCTCGGGCCAGGTCGCCACGTCGGCCATCGGCTCCGACGCCTTCCAGGAGTGCGACATCACCGGGGTCACGATGGGCATCACCAAGCACAACTGGCTGGTCAAGCGGGCCGAGGACATCCCCCGCACCGTCGCGGCGGCCTTCCACGTGGCCACCACCGGCCGCCCCGGCCCCGTGCTCATCGACATCCCCAAGGACATCTCGAACGCCGAGACCGAGTGGTACTGGCCCGAGTCCGAGGCCGACCTCGACCTGCCGGGCTACCACCCGAGGACCGAGGGCGACCCCGCCTCGGTCGCGGCGGCCGCCGAGCTCATGCTCGGGGCCGAACGGCCCGTCCTGTACGTCGGCGGCGGGGTGCTCAAGTCCCGGGGCGCGGCGGCCCTGCTGGAGCTGGCCGAGCGGACCGGGTTCCCGGTCGTGACCACGCTCATGGCCCGGGGGGCCTTCCCCGACTCCCATCCGCTGTGCCTGGGCATGCCGGGCATGCACGGCAACTACACCGCCGTCACGGCCCTGCAGCGGGCCGACCTGCTGGTGGCCCTGGGGTCGCGCTTCGACGACCGGGTGACCGGCCGCGTCGACTCGTTCGCGCCGGCCGCCAAGGTCATCCACGTCGACATCGACCCGGCCGAGATCGGCAAGGTCCGGGTGCCCGAGGTCGGCATCGTGGGCGACTGCCGCTTGATCACCGAGGCGCTGCTGGCCGCCCTCGACGCGGCAGGGCTCACCCACGACGACGCGGCGGTGCGCTCCGACTTGGGGGCGCCCGGCGAGCCGGGCTCCCGCGCCGCCACCCGGCCGTCGCGGGCCGCCTGGTGGGCCCAGCTGCGGGCGTGGCAGCAGGAGTTCCCGCTGCACTACAACGACGATGTCGAGGGCACCGTCAAGCCGCAGATGGTGGTGGAGACCCTCCGCGATCTCGCCCCGGTCGACACGATCGTGGTGGCCGGGGTCGGCCAGCACCAGATGTGGGCGTCCCAGTACTGGCGCTTCGAGCACCCCGACACGTGGGTCAACTCGGGGGGCGCCGGCACCATGGGTTTCGCGGTGCCGGCCGCCATCGGCGCCAAGGTCGGGCGGCCGGACAAGACGGTGTGGGCGATCGACGGCGACGGGTGCTTCCAGATGACTGCGCAGGAGCTGGTCACCGCATCGGCCGAGCGGATCCCGGTCAAGATCGCCATCCTGAACAACGCCTACCTCGGCATGGTCCGCCAGTGGCAAGAGATGTTCTACGCCGAGCGCTACTCCGAGGTGTATCTCTCGCCGGACCTGCCCGACTACGTGAAGTGGGCCGAGGCGATGGGTTGCGTCGGGATCCGGGCCGAGAGCCCCGAGGAGGTGGCCCCGGCCATCGAGAAGGCCAACGCCATCGACGACCGGCCGGTCGTGATCGACTTTCGGACCGACGCGTTCGAGAAGGTGTTCCCGATGGTGCCGGCCGGGGGGTCCAACGACGCCATCGTCGTGCATCCCGAGCAGGCCGGCGCCCGGATCGCCCAATGAGCGATCTGACCCGCCCCGAGGAGGGCTACCGGCACCACATCCTGTCGGTCCTGGTCGAGAACAAGGCCGGCGTGCTGGCCCGGGTGGCCGGGCTGTTCTCGCGGCGCGGGTTCAACATCTTCTCGCTGGCGGTCGCCCCGACCGACGACGAGCGGTTCAGCCGGATCACGATCGTCGTCGACGTCGAGTCGGCACCCCTCGAACAGGTCATCCAGCAGCTCGACAAGCTGGTCAACGTGGTGTCCATCTCCCAGCTGGCTCCCGAGGCGGCGGTCGAACGGGAGCTCTTGCTCGCGACCGTGGCGGTCGACGCCACCCGCCGAGGGGAGATCATCGAGCTGGTCGGGGTGTTCCGGGGCGAGGTGGTGAACGTCGGCCCGGACCGGCTGACGGTGATGCTGGCCGACAGCCCCGACACGGTCGACGACTTCGAGCGCCTGCTGGGCGGCTACCGGATCGTCGAGCTCCAGCGGTCCGGCCGCGTCGCATTGCCTAAATTGTCCTGGTCGGGGCCCGCGGACTAGCGGCTCGACCTGCCGCGAGCACACTCAGGAGAGGACCAGAGATGGCCACCTTGTACTACGAGTCCGACGCCGACCCGACCCTGCTGCAGGGGCGTAAGGTCGCCATCCTCGGCTACGGGTCCCAGGGCCACGCCCACGCGCTGAACCTCTCGGAGTCCGGGATCGACGTGCGGGTCGGGCTGCGGGACGGCAGCTCGTCGCGGACCAAGGCCGAGGAGGCCGGCCTCAAGGTCACCTCGGTCGAGCAGGCCGCCACCGAGGCCGACGTGATCATGTTCCTGTTGCCCGACACCGACCAGAAGGCCGTCTACGACGCCGAGGTGGCCGCGCATCTCGAGCCGGGCGACTGCCTGATGTTCGCCCATGGGTTCAACATCCGCTACGGGCAGATCGTGCCGCCCGAGGGGGTGGACGTGGCCATGGTCGCCCCCAAGGGCCCCGGCCACCTCGTCCGGCGCACCTACACCGAGGGCGGCGGGGTCCCGACCCTGATTGCGGTGGCCCAGGACGCCAGCGGCAACGCTCGGGCGCTCGCCCTCTCCTATGCCCACGCGCTCGGCGCGACCCGGGCCGGGGTGCTCGACACCACCTTCGAGGAGGAGACCGAGACCGACCTGTTCGGCGAGCAGGTGGTCCTGTGCGGCGGGCTCACCGCGCTCGTCATCGCCGGGTTCGAGACGCTCGTGGCGGCCGGCTACCAGCCCGAGTCGGCCTACTTCGAATGCCTGCACGAGCTGAAGCTGATCGTCGACCTCATGTACGAGCAGGGGATCGCCGGCATGCGCTACTCCATCTCGGACACCGCCGAGTACGGGGACCTGACCCGCGGGCCGAGGGTGATCAACCAAGCGGTGCGGGCCGAGATGAAGCAGATCCTCTCCGACATCAAGGACGGGACCTTCGCTGAAGAGTGGATCGACGAGAACCGCAACGGGCGGCCCACCTTCAACGACCTGCGCAAGCAGGGCCAGGCCCACCAGATCGAGAAGGTCGGCGAGGAGTTGCGGGCGATGATGCCGTTCATCGCCCAGGGGCGCCAGCGGGTCCAGGACGTCTCGGGCGGCTGAGCCGGCTCACCACGACGGTGCCGACCTACGTCTGCCTGCTGCGAGGGGTCAACGTCGGGGGCAAGAACAAGCTCCCGATGAAGGCCCTCTCCGAACTGTTCGAGTCGCTCGGCTACGCCGGGGTCCGGACCTTCATCCAGAGCGGCAACGTCGTCTTCTCGTCCCAGGCGAAGCCGGCTCCCGCGAAGCTGAAGGCCGCGATTGCCGATTTGCTCTCGTTGGAGGTCCCGGTGGTCGTCCGGTCAGCTGCCGAGCTGAAAAGGGTGGTCGCCGCGAACCCCTTCGACGACGTCGAGCGGGTGCACGTCGCCTTCATGGGTGCCAAGCCGGCGGCGGCGGCGGTTCGATCGCTCGAGCCCGGCCCCTTCGAACCTGAGCGCTTCGCGGTCAAGGGGACCGAGATCTACCTCTACCTTCCCAACGGAATGGGCCGCACCAAGCTTCCCTCCTACCTGGATCGACGGCTCAAGGGAGACGCCACGATCCGGAACTGGAAGACGACGTGCCGGCTCGCCGAGATGGCCGGCCAGGCCTGACAGCGCCAGCGTCGGAATTCGGGTCGGCGCCAGCCATGAGCATCACGGGAACGGCTCGCCCCCTCTGGCCAGTTGGTCCGAGGGGCACCCGGTCCAGGCCAACCATCTTCGGGCAGTGACAGCTTCACACTGTGGAGCTACTACGAGCCCGTGACGTCCCAAGATGTGGTTCCGTGTAGGTATGCGCTGATGCTCGAGCAGCTGCATGCCGGCTTCGACCACGTCACAGATAGGCGGACCGACCCGGTGCGGCTCGGGGCGTCGCGATGGTGTCGACATCGCCGCGCAGGCGGAACAGCTCGGCGAGCGAGCTGTCGCCAGACGGTGGCGTGACCGCGCCCGCCAACCAATCAGCAGCCTGTGTCCGGGTAAACAGGGCGAACTGAACGTCGGCCAGGCAGCGGCCCGGACGCACGACCGCTGGATGCAACCCATGCCCAGGCTCATTGGAAGTGAGGAGCAGGAGGACGCGCATACCGTGGCCGAGAATGCCATCGGTCAGGTTGAGCAGGCGCCCTAGCGATGCTCCCGCCGACCGACGGGCGTCGGCTCTGATCAACTCGTCGGCGTCCTCCACGACAAGGACCTTCCAGCGGTCGGGGCTCGAGGTGCTCCGCTCCCACCACTGATCCTCCGCAGTCACCACGTGCATCAGGTAGTCGGGCCCGGTGAAGAAATCCTCGGGGTCCAGCACGAAATGGAAGTCGGCCCACCGGATCCACTCCCGGGCCAGGGCGCGAACCGCCGTCGTCTTCCCGGTCCCCGGCTCCCCATGCCACAAAATGAGCCGGCCGCCCCGATCGGCGGCTTGCTCCATCGACATGACCCGGGTCAAAGCACGCCCGACGTCGGGCGGATAGTTCTGCACTATGCCCGACCAGCGAGGCGCTTCCATCCAGCGCCGGTACCGCGTTGGTGATCCCGTACTTCCAGCACTCCAGAGGCTCACTCGGGCCTGATCACCGGGTTGGCTGGGACTTGGCATGCCACCGCGGATCTCCGCGAGCACCTTTTCGGCCAGCTCTGGGGACTCGGCGGTGATCAGAACTTGGACCTCTGGCCGGCGCCGGATGAGCAGGAGGTGGACTCTCCATCCGTCTCCGTGGACCAGCCGATGATGCTCCCCGCCGTCCTGGTCGTACTCCCAATCGACGACGGCGTCTGAGGGAATGAAGGGGTCGATGGCATCGAAGTCGGAGAACGATGCCTGGCGGGCAAAGGGCTGCTGCCCGGCGATGAACGGGAGTAGGGCAAGGTCGATCAGACGCTGTCCGAGGCCTCGGTCCGACAGCGGCCAGACTGGGCGCACAAGGGAGAAGGGGTCGGTCGGCACGGTCATGTCAAGAGGATACGAGGCCAGTCCGCCTCGTCAGGTCTCGGCCAGGAAGAAATGCTGCGGAGCCGGTCGCTGGCTTCCCGGACAGCAGGCCGAAATGATGAGTGCCTCCAGCACCAAGGGCCGATTGAATCTCGAAGCTAGGATGCGGCCCTCATGACGCAACGTTGCATCCTCACGGTTCATGCTCATCCCGATGATGAGTCCTCGAAGGGTGCTGCCACGATCGCCCGATATGCAGCGGAAGGGATCCGAACAGTTCTTGTGACTTGCACTGGAGGCGAGGCTGGCGACATCTTGAACGAGGCCGCCGATTCCGAGGAAGCTCGCACTGACCTACGCGCGGTACGGGCCCGGGAGCTCGATGCGGCCGTCCAGGTCATCGGTTATCACCGTGCCTACAAACTCGGGTATCGAGACTCAGGGATGCCCGACACCGAGGCGAACGCGCACCCCGAGTGCTTTGCCCAGGCCGATCTGGACGAGGCGACGGGTCGGCTGGTCCGCATCATCCGCGAGGAACGTCCTCAGGTCATTGTCACCTACGACTGGGACTGGGGCCGCGGCCACCCTGACCACATCCGGGTCCACCAGATCAGCCATCTCGCCTTCGATCGCTCCGGCGATCATTCCTGGTACCCGGATGCGGGCGAGCCCTGGCGGCCCTCGAAGCTGTATTACACGGGCGTCTTCACTCGCGGACGGGTGGAGAAATTGCACGCCTGGTTCGAGGAACGAGGCGATGAGAGCCCTTACCAGCGATGGATGGAGCGTTGGGCCGAGCGGGACGAGGATCCCGATCGGCAGGCTCCCAAGCCCATCACGACGCAGATCGATGTCGGCGATTGGCTCCACGTGACCCGTGACGCTCTTGCCGCTCATGCCACCCAGGTTCCCCCCTCCGCGGCTTGGTTCCAGGTTCCGATCGAGGTCCAGCGCGAACTGCATCCCTGGGAGGACTACACCCTGGCGGCCAGTCTGGTGGGCGGCCCAGTCCTCGCAGATGTCGACGAGACCGAACGTGATCTCTTCGAGGGAGTCAAGTTCTAACGCTGGGTGTCGTGACCGGTCGGCGCGTCACCCAACCCGAGGGCGGAGCGCTCGAGGTCGACTTCCGGTCGCTGACCAGCATGGGAACCGATTCGTGCGTCGCTTTGTGCGATTGGGTGGCGTAACGAGCCAATACAACAGGTCGAGGGTGACGACCGCTAGGGGACTTCGTCGGCTGATGATCAGTCAGCCACGCCGCCAGAGGTTTGGACCTTTTGCTTCACTCGGAAGGTGAAGTACTCGACCTCCCACCCATCGCGCACCCCTTGTTGCGTTAGATGAGCCGGCAGCCTGTCAGTCCTCGGCCACGGGAAGTCTCGTTGAGACCCCACTAGGAAAGTAGCTAGCCCTGGCCTTTTAGGGATGGACCAGAAAGCGTCATTTGGTCGAGAAACCTGAGTTCGGGGGTGTACTGCACTTTGGAGACCGTGACCGAGGTGGGCATCTGATAGCCCTCTCAGCGAGGCGACTCCGGTGTTAAACATGCATGACGCCGCCCGGGTGCCGAGCAAGGAGAGTCCTCAATGTCGATCACGCTGTCCGCGCCCACCTTCCACAAGGAACCGACCCAAGTGGCCCCCGGCACCTATGTGGTGCACGAGGTGCAACATGCATTGGGCCAGCCGCTATCGGTGTACATCAACTCGGTGGTGATCGACGGACAGGAGCCGATCCTCGTAGACACCGGTTCACATCGAAACCGCGAGGCCTGGATGAAGGAGGCGTTCACACTTGTGGACCCCAAGCGGGTGAGGTGGGTATTCATCTCCCATGAGGACGCCGACCATGTCGGCAACCTCGAGGAGGTCACAGACGCCTGTCCGCAAGCCCGCCTGGTCAGCAGCTGGGCGCTGACCGAGCGCCACACGAACGCCTTCGACTTTCCGCTGGAGCGCTGCGCTTGGATGGACGACGGCGTCAGCTTCGATGCCGGCGATCGTCAGATGACGGTAGTCCGGCCTCCGCTTTACGACTCGCCGACCACCCGAGGCCTGCTCGACGGCCAAACCGGCGTGTACTGGGCGGTCGACTGCTTCGCTACGCCTGTGCCCGGAGGCGAGGACGCCGACGTGTTGGCCGACTCCGTGGCTGATCTAGACCACGATTTCTGGGCGCATGGGATGACGATGTTCGCACTGAACGCCTTGTCACCCTGGCTGCGCCTCGTCGACCAGGCCCGCTTCAGTGCCGAGCTGGACCGGTTCGCCCAGCTACCGATCTCCAGCGTGCTTTCGTGTCACAGCCCGACGATTCCCGCTGACAAGCTCGAAGAGGCGTTGTCCATCATCCGGAGCCTGCCCGGTGCCGAGTGCCCGCCAGCGCCCGACCAGTCCGTGCTCGAGCTCATCGTTGCCGCCACCCACGCCCCGTAAAGGCCGAGTCTCGGGACCCTTTATTGGTGATCTGCGCTCTTAAGTTTTGGCGCGTATCGACGAGCTGTTCGCAGATACAGCGACGATGTAGGGCGAGGACATGGGTTCTGCGTCAATGGGCGGCGTCCGAAGCGGGGTCGACAGCACTGTGAGCGATGCTGGTCGGCTGCCGTCGTTTCCACTCGCCCCACGCCGGCAACCTCCGGTGCAGCACCTTCGTTGCCGTGGGTGGCGCGTTATTTGAAGCAGGGCCCGTATCGGAGGCTTATGAGCGATACTTGGTCCCCCCGATCTTCAAGCCATGGGCCAACGCCTTGCTCGACTTCACCAATGTAGGCAAGGGTGAGGCCGTTCTGGATGTGGCGTCAGGCACTGGTGTCGTGGCCGCCCTGGCAGCCGACCGGGTGCGTGATGGTGGCCGAGTCGTGGCGACCGACGTGAGTCCGGTCATGCTGGCCTTGGCAGGTGCTGCTCACCCGATGATCGAAACCGTAGAGACCGCGGCCGAGGAACTCACCGTCGATGATTCGTCTTTCGATGTAGCGCTGTGCCAGCAAGGTTTTCAGTTCCTGACCGACCAGAAAGCCCCTGCACAGGCAATGAAGCGGACGCTTCGCCGTTCGGGCCGAGTCGCCATCGCAGTGCGGATGAGCGGACCGTTATTGGAGACCGTTCGATGTATATGGGCGTGTGTTGGAGGCCCATGGGTTGCCGGAGCCGTTTCCGCGCGCATACGCCTACGACTTCTCGATGTCGCCAGAAGGGGTGAACGATGTCTTGGCTGCCGCTGGATTTACCGACGTCGTCGTCGAGACCAAGGTGATGGAAGTGTCCTGGCCGACGCTCGATGATGCCGTGCGGGGCATCGCTGGCACGCCCTACGGGCCGCCGGTAGCTTCGCTCGATGACGAAGGTCAGGGACAAATTGCTGCCGCATTGGAGAAGGAGCTTCGCCCCGTCCATCCCATGACAGCGGTCCTGGCTCGAGGACGAAACCCCTAGCTTGGGAGAGCCAACGACCGTCATCGGGCCGCGCGGCCGAGGCGAGCGGTATGCCTCAAAGACAGGGATCATCGGCCCTAGGCGGATGTGCCGATATTCGAAGCTCAACTCCCGATGACTGGTTCTAGGCGACGGCGTTTCGAGCCAAATAACTTGGCGGTGTCAACGGCCTGCGGCTGTCTGCGTATCAGCCCCCCATTTCCGGTTCCATGCATCAGCCAGCGTCTCCGCGCGATGACGTGGCTGATGCACGATAGTGACGTTCACAGGTGGACGAAACCAACGGTTCGCCTCGCTCCCTAATCGAGAGCTCGAGGCGGCTGAGCCGAGCAATGCCTCGGCAGTCATCCGAATGCGCGACGAAGCCGCCGAGGGGATGGTTGCGCGAGGGCTCTATGGTTGGCGCCCTGGAGAAATCAGCGGCCATTGGGTACTGGCCGAGGGGCATCGATCAGTGGCAGGCAGGCAAGTCGAATGGCTCTGCCTGTCTCGGGACCGTCCCTGGAATGAACACCGGCTGTCGTCGCTCGTCAGCGGTAGGGCGTTAGGTCGGCCCGGGGGTAGCGCGCTTGGGTGTCGGCAAGAGTCTGCTCGTCCCAGTACGAGTCTCCCGGAGCAGGGAACCCAAACACCGACCGCTCACGAGGAGTGGCCCGCTCGATGAGCTCGCCCCAGTCGGGGTTGAGCGAGTTCGGCGCCCAGCCGACCCTGCCCGTCCAGCGCGGTCCCCACACGTCGTAGTCGGCGAGCATGGCGAATCGGGCCGAGCGATCGCCGATCATGCGGGATCCACGGTGCACCATGTCGCTCCGGAACGAGAACAGGGTTCCCGCCGAACCTGTCACCGAGATCTCGTCCTCGGCGAATGCCCCGGCCGGGAGGTAGTTCGTGACTTACTCATTTGCCGATCCCTCGAGCGTGTTCGGCCAGTAGGGGACGCTCTCGCCGACGGGCAGCGGGACGACCTTGGTGGGACCGTCCTCCTCACGCACGTCCGACAGGAGGATCCAGCTCTGCATTTGGATGGCCGGGTCGGACCGCTTGGGGACGACCAGGCTGTGGTTGCCGAAGTCGCGGTGGTGCCTCTGGTCGTAGTCGACGGCCCCGGCGTATTTGGCCCACAGCTCCGCCTCGTAGAGACGCAGATCGGCCGAGCCCAGGAAACGCTCGGCCAGGTCGAGGA
>JBOGFV010000262.1:0-5333 GCA_050743525.1 Acidimicrobiales bacterium | reverse complement strand
CGGAGCTGCTCCGGGCGCGGGCAGCGACGCGGCCGTCGCGGTCGCGACCTCGCCCAGGGTCCGCAGCGCCCAACGGCAGCGGGGTGGCCCTCGAGCGGCTCGGGCGGTGGCTCCAGATGCGACCGGGTCGCGAGGTCCATCGGCCGCTGCCGATCGCCCGCTCGTTCAACCGCGGCGGCGCCTCGCCCCTCGCACGATGGCCCGCTGGTACAGGCCGACGGGAAGCCGCGAGATCACGTCGATCACCGCCGCGTCGGGGCCGACGAGGACGCGGCGGCGGTCCTTCTCCACGGCGGTGAGGATCCGGCGGGCCGCCCGGTGCGGCGTCGTGATGGCCAGGCGCTCGAAGGTCTTGTCCTCCATGACGCCCCCGCTCATGGCGTGGCCGCCGTCATAGGCGCGTGCGGACCTGGCGATGTTGGTCTTCACCCCGCCCGGGTGCACGGTGGTCACCGAGACCGGAGCACCCGCGATCTCGAGCTCCATGCGCAGTGCGTCGCTGAACCCCCGCACCGCGAACTTGGCCGAGTTGTAGGCGGACTGGGTCGGCACGCTCACCAGTCCGAAGACGCTCGACAGGTTCACGATGTGACCGTCCCCCGACGCCTTCAGGTGCGGGAGGAACGCCTTGGTCCCGTGGACCACCCCCCAGTAGTTGATGCCCATCAACCACCGGAGGTCCTCGACCTTGGCTTCCTCGACCGTGGCGATCAGCGCGACCCCGGCGTTGTTGACGAGGAGGTGGACGGCCCCGTGTTCGGCCACGGCGTCGGTGGCCCAAGCCATGACGGCCGATTCTTCGGCGACGTCGACCGCGTGCGCAGACACGGTCACGCCATAGGCGCGGCAGCGTTGCGATGTCTCCTCGAGCCGGGGCTCGTCGATGTCGCACAGCGCCAGGTGGCAGCCGCGGCCGGCCAGCGCGAGGGCCAGCGCCCGGCCGATCCCGGAGCCGGCACCGGTGATCGCGGCCACCCGTCCGTTGAACTCCCGCACCCCCCCGGTTCTATCCCATCGAGCGCCGCACCGGTCCTGACCAGGGCGTCGGCACCTGTGTCAGGACTTGCCTGACACAGGTGTAAGGTCTTTCCTGACAAGGAGGAGGCCATGCCAACGCGGGTCGTCATCGCCAATTGCTCATTCTGTGGGAAGCCGAACACCGAGGTCGACAAACTGGTCGGTGGCCCGGGCGTCTACATCTGCAACGAGTGCGTCTCCTTGTGCACGACCATCCTCGCCGAGCCCCCGGCGTCGGAGGGTGAGCCGACGAAGCTGCCGTGGCAGCACGAGATGGACCTTGACCAGGTGCTGACGCTCATCCCGAGCGTGGCCAGGGCCGGGGACCAGGCCGAGCGCACCCTCACGGAGTTCGTCGGCAAGGCGCGCGAGCTCGGAGCGACCTGGGCCCGCATCGGCGAGACGCTCGGCATGACCCGTCAATCGGCATGGGAGCGGTTCGCCGGTGAGGAGTGAGCACAGCGCTGACCCCGGGCCCCGCTACACCCACGGCCACCACCAGAGCGTCCTGCGCTCGCACCGGTGGCGGACGGCCGAGAACTCGGCCGCCTATCTCCTCCCCCACCTGAGCGCCGGCCAGACCCTGCTGGACGCCGGCTGCGGTCCCGGGACCATCACGCTCGACCTGGCCCGCCGGGTCGCGCCGGGCCCCGTCGTCGGGATGGATCGGTCCACCGACGCCATCGAGGCGGCAGGCTCGCTCGACGACGAAGGCCTGGCTGTCACATTCAGGACCGGCGACCTCTACGCCATGGAGTTCGAGGACGCCTCCTTCGACGTCGTCCACGCCCACCAGGTCCTCCAGCACCTCTATGACCCGGTGGCGGCGCTGGGGGAGATGGCGCGGGTGTGCCGCAGCGACGGGGTGATCGCCGTGCGCGACGGCGACTACGAGTCGATGACGTGGCACCCCGCCGTACCCGAGCTCGACCGGTGGCTCGAGCTGTACCGACGCACCGCCCGCGCCAACGGCGGGGATCCCGACGCCGGACGCCGGCTGGTGTCGTGGGCACGGGCGTCGGGCTGCGCCGACATCGTCGCCACCGCGTCGGCCTGGTGCTTCGCGGCACCCGAGGACCGTCGTTGGTGGGCCGAGACGTGGGCCAACCGGATCACCGTGACGGCGCTGGCCGAACGGATCCTCGAGCTCGGCCTGGCCGACCGCGACGAGCTCGACGGCATCGGCCGGGCCTGGCTGTGGTGGGCCGACCAGCCTGACGGTTGGTTCTCGATCACCCACGGCGAGGTGCTCTGCCGTCCGGGCTGATCAGGTCGGCGCTGTCTCCTCACCGAGGCCGGGCGTGATCGCGACGTCGATCGAGTAGTCGACCGGGACGACCACGAGCGACGGCTCGTCGAGGGCCAGGAACCGCTCGAGGCATTCGGCGAAGTGGCCGGCCGAGGTCGCCCGGGCCGCGGGGAGTCCGAAGGCGGACGCCAGCGCCACAAAGTCCGGGTTGGTGAAGTCGGTCCCGAAGTGGCGCCCGAACCGGCGGTCCTGCTTCCACACGATCGACCCGAACTGCCCGTTCTCCCAGACGACATTCACGAAGGGAGTGCCGAGGCGGCGGGCCGTCTCCAGCTCCTGGGCATTCATCAGGAACCCGCCATCGCCCGACACCGCCACCACCCGGCGCCCGGCGGGCAGGACGAGCTTGGCTCCAATGGCGGCCGGCACCGCGAAGCCCATGCCGGCGAGGCCGTTCGCGATCAGCACCGTGTTGGGCCGATGGGCCGGGAACATCCGCCCGATCCAGAGCTTGTGCAACCCCACGTCCGAGACCAGCACGTCGGCCGGCCCCATGGCCCGGCGAAGCTCCAAGAGGATCCGGGGTGGCCGCATCGGAAAGGCGTCGTCGCCGGCGGCGCCCTCGAGGGTGGCGGCCACCGCTCGGGCCAGCCGGGTCCCGTGCACCTCGCTGCAGGTGTCCGGGCACCGTTGGGCGAGCTCCTCGAGGCTGAAGGCGATGTCCCCGACCAGCTCGACCTCCGGGATGAAGTGGTCGTCGATCTCCGCCGGTGAGGAGTCGATGCACACGATCCGCTTGTCGCCCCGCGGGTTCCAGTGCTTGGGCGCGTGCTCGACCAGGTCGTAGCCGACCGCGAGGACAAGGTCGGCGTCGGCGAACCCGGCCATGTCGTAGTCGCCGGCTTGGAGACCGACCGCGCCGAGGGCCCGGGGGTCGTCGGCATCGACCAGGCCCTTGCCCATGAACGTCTCCGCCACCGGCACCCCGGTCGTGGCGGCGAGCCGCCGCAGGGCGTCGGAGGCGTGGCCCCTGGCGACCCCGTTGCCGGCCAGCACGACCGGCCGCTCGGCCTCCGACAGCAGCGCCGCGGCCCGGGACAGGTCCTCCTCGGCCGGCCGGGGCTGGACGATGGTGGTCCGGGCGAGCGGGGCGCCGACGGCCGGCATCGCCATCACGTCCTCGGGCAGCTCGAGGTGGGTGGAGCCGGGCTTCTCGGACTCGGCGACCTTGAACGCCTTGCGCACCGCCTCCGGCACGATGCCGGGCCCGGTCACCCGCGCGTTCCACTTGGTGATCGGCCCCATCAGCCGCACCACGTCGATGTACTGGTGCGACTCCTTGTGCATCCGCTCGAGCCCGCTCTGGCCGGTCAGGGCGACGAGCGGGGCCCGGTCCAAAAAGGCGTCGGCCACCCCGGTCACGAGATTGGTGGCCCCCGGGCCCAGCGTGCCGAGGCACACACCGGCCCGGCCGGTCAAGCGGCCCTGCGCGTCGGCCATGAAGGCGCCGGCCTGCTCGTGGCGGACCGGCACGAACTCGATCGACGAGCGATCGAGCGCGTCCGAGATGTCGAGGGTCTCCTCGCCGGGGATCCCGAAGACCCATCGGACCCCCTCGGCCTCGAGGCACCGCACCAGCAGGTCGGCGGCCCGCTCGGGTCCCCGGTTCCCGGCCGGTCCGGCCGTGTCGCGCTGCGTCGTCACCGTCCTCCGATCACCGTCGTCCCGGCGTCCCGACGTTAACAACCGGGTCAAAAGCCGCTCCGGGCCCGGTCATGACCGAACAAAATGGCGGGTCGGCAAGTACGCTGTCCGTGGTCGTCGGACAAGCGCCCGACATTGAAAATGACGAGGTGAACGGTGATCCTGCACCGTGACGGCGCGGACCGTCGCATGGGGGCCGATCCCAAGCCCGCGTCCGTTCCGGACCTCGCCCGCGTCCTCCGGCAGGCCCGCACGGCCCGGGGCCTCGAGCTCCCGGCGGTGAGCCAGCAGACCGGGATCCCCCTCGACCAGCTCCAGGACCTCGAGTCCGGGACCGTGGACCGGCTCCCCGACCGGGTCGCGATCCTGAAGGCGCTCAGCCGCTACGCCGCGTTCTTGCACCTCCCCGGCGACCGGTTCGTGATGACCCTGGTGGAGCATTGGCCGGGGTCGCCGGTCCCGGTGACGTCCGGCGCGACGACCGGGGTGATGAACGGACCGGACACCGCCCTCGGGACGATCGCGCCGCCGGCCCCGGCCTCCTCGCCGCCGGCCCCGGCCTCCTCGCCGCCTCTGGCGGTCGACGACCTGTCCACCCGAGCGGTGCCCGTTTCGGTCCCGGTGGGGCCGGGCCCTCCGACCTCCATCGGCCTGCCGATCGTCGCGGGCCGCCACAACTCGACCGCCCAGGTCCCCTCGGTGATGGCCGACACCGGCAAGACCCAAGCCATCCGCCGGGGCGCCCCCGACGGGCTGCTCATGGTGCTGGTCCGCTCGCTCGCCGTCGTCTCCGCCATCCTGATCGTGGTCGGCACGGCCTGGCTCGTGATCAACCGGGTCCACCCGCAGTGGCTGGCCGACCTCCGCCTGCCCTACACGAGCAAGGGCGTCACCGGCGCGACGACCGCGACCACGACCAAGTCGAGCTCCCGGCCCACGGCCCCCAAGACGACCCCGCAGTTGCGGCTGGTCTCGGCCACCGGCAACGAAGCCACCTTCTCGGTCACCACCTCGCTGTTCAACGTGCGGGTGAGCGCGCAGGGGGGCGACGCCTGGGTCCAGGCCAGCGGGCCGCTCAGCACCAAGCCCACCTACGAGGGGATCCTGAAGAGCGGCCAGTCCCAGGTCGTCCCGGCCAACCACCAGCTGGTGGTGCGGATCGGCTCGACCGCCGCCCGCATCGCCGTGCAGATCGGCCACCGGGTCATCGGGACCTACGTCCCGCCCGGGGCGCCCTTCACGATGACCTTCACCACCAAGTAGACCGCCGCCGCGCTCAGTCCTGCTCGGCCAGCACCGGGGCCACGGCGGCCACGCTCTGCCCTTCGTCGAGGTTCATCACCCGCACCCCGGTCGCGTCGCG
>JBOGFV010000261.1:0-11109 GCA_050743525.1 Acidimicrobiales bacterium | reverse complement strand
TGACCCGCACCGGACTGGCCAAGTCGAAGCGCGAGGCTCGCCGGCTGGTCTCGGACGGCGGCGTCTACGTGAACAACGCGTCGGTGGCCGAGCCCGAGCGGGTGCTCGCCGAGTCGGACCTCCTCGCCGGGCGCTACGTGGTGTTGCGCAAGGGCCGTCGCGACTACCACCTCCTGCGGGCCGAGTGAGCCCGAGGCCGGGCCGCTGGAAGATCGTGGGGGCCGGGATCGGGGTGGTCGCGATCGGGGTGCTCGCCTTTCTCGCCTACGGCGGGACGCCGACCACCGGCTCGACCGCCCTGCAGGTCCGGGCCTGGGTCAAGGGCTCGGGGCTGGGGCAGTCGATCGGCACGGTGGTGGGGGACGCCGCCCGGGTGCGGGCGGCGCTCGACGCCCACAAGGCGGTGGGCGTGCTGCGCACCGACTGCGGCGTGCTGGTGGCCGACTCCCAGGCGGCCAATGGCGAGCTGCCCACGCCCGACCATCACCTGACCAATCTGTTGTCGTCGGGCTACACGCTCGCCTACGACGCCGGCAACGACTGCTATGACTCCGGCGGCACCGACCAGTCGCTGTTGCGCCGCTCGGTGAGGGAGCGCATCGAGGCCGAGGCGCGCCTCCAGCACGCCGTGACCCTCGTGGACCAGCTGACCGGCGCCCCGCTGTCCACCACCACGACCACCCAGCCCGGGGACACCGGGTTCTGATGAGCGAGCTGGTCGGCCCGTTCCCCCAAGGCGTCGACCCCGACGCCTATGACCGGCTCCGCCGCCGCGTCCTGTGGTCGTTGCCGACCGGTCTCTTCGTGATCGGCTCGGTCGGCGAGCTCGACGGCCAGCGCCGCCACAACCTGATGACCGCCAACCTGGTGCTCCAGGTCTCGACGGACCCCAAGGTGGTCGCGGTGGCGGTGGAGGCCGCCGCGGTGACGGCCGCCCTGATCGATTCGGGCCGGGTGTTCACGGTCTCGGTCCTGAAGCGGGAGGACCGCGCCGTCGTGCGGCGGTTCGTGAAGCCGGTCACCGACGTCACCGTGGGTCCGGACGGCTCCCCGAGCGCGATGGCGGGGGAGCCCGTCCGGGCGGGGTCGACCGGGGCGCCGATCCTGTCGGCGGCCCTCGCATGGGTGGAATGCCGGCTGCACTCGAGCGTGCCGCTCGGCAGCCACGTGCTCGCCCTCGGCGAGGTGGTCGACGCCGGGGGGCTGGAAGGGGACGGGGATCTCGAGATCCTCCGGATGGAAGACACCCGGATGAACTACGGGGGGTAGGTCAGCCGCGCGCCTCGGGCGGGCGCAGGTCCAAGGTGAGCGTCAGGACCCCGTCGACGAGGCTGGCCGAGGCGTCGCCCAACATCGCGTAATCCATGTAGTCCAGCTGGGCCTGCTCTTTGAACCGCTGGCGCTCGGGGCCCTCGACCGGGGGCAGGCCCCGTTCTCGGACCGCCGCTGCCCGCCGCCGGAACCGCTCGATCATCGCCTCGGGGTCGAAACTCTCGCTCACCGACCCATTGTGGACCCGGCCCGAATGCCCCGCCGCCGCACTACCATGGGCAGGTCACCGCGGGCGTCCCGGGGCCCTGGACCAGGGACGGGAGCCGCTCCGCCGAGATCGCGCGCCGGATCGTCGCAGTCGCGAGGATGGCCACGCTCAGCGGACGCGTGCGCCGAGAGTCCGGCAGCAGTGAGGAGTCGTCGTGAAGAAGGGACGCCATCGTCGCTTCGAAGAGGCGCGAAGCCTGAAGCGATCCATCGCGACCGGGAGCGAGCGGTGCGCGGAATGCGGTGCCGAGCCCGAGGACGTGCACGCGACGTGGTGCCGGGCCGAGGAGGATCAGTACGACCGGATCCTCGGTTCCGGGGTGCCGGCATGGGACCAGTCCGGGTCAGACGAGCAGGACCCGCTGGAGGACTGACTCAGTTTCTCCGCAGGACCGGATGGGGAAGCGGGACGCGCGCCGCGACTCGCTGGTCCCGGTCCTCCAGGTACGCCTTGAGCCGGCGGTACGTCTTCTTCCCGACCATCGCGGCGAGCTCAGGGCCCATCTCCTCGTAGACCGGGCGGGTCCCCACGAACGCCTCGGGTGCCTCGGTGCACCACCAGTGGAACTGCTCGCCACCCACTCCCCAGTGCTTGCGGTCCCATTGGGTGATGGTGGTGGTGACGTGCCCGTCGTCGTCGGTGGCGTCGTCACGTCGGAGCGGGAGCTGCCAGCACACCTCGGGCTTGAGCTCGAGGGGGTTGCGGCCCCGGTCGAGGGCCGCCACGTGGAGGGCGCATCCGGGGCCGGTCGGGAAGCCCGGCCGGTTGAGGAAGATGCAGGCGCCGTCGACCAGGCGGGTGACGCTCTCGCCGGCCCGGTTCTTCTTGGCGATCCCGCCCTTCTTGGCCTTCGAGCGGAACTGCCACTGCTCGGCGGTGAGGGTGGCGGCGATCTTCTCGACCCGGCGCCGGTCGGCCCCGTCGATGAAGTGGGCGCCGTAGGAGCAGCAGCCCTGCTGGAGCTCCTCAGCCGGGCCGGTGTAGACGCCCTGGCAGCCCCGCCCGTAGATGCAGGTCCAGTTGGAAGAGAGGAATGTGGTGTCGAAGACCCACGTCCGTTCCTCGTCCTCGTCCTCGAAGCTGACCCACTCGTGCGCGTCGTCGGGAACCGGCGCAGTCGTCATCGCACCTCGAGGTTATCTCGCATGCGTGTGGCTTCTCGGTGACCGTGACGGCTCGGTGTCGGTGACCCCCCTCCGTCGTGGTCGAATGTTCCCGTGCTGATCGGCCGCGACATCACCATCGAGGTGGGTGGGCGCACGCTGGTGCGCGACGGCTCGCTGCTGGTCGGTCCCAAGGACAAGGTCGGCCTGGTCGGACCGAACGGGGCCGGCAAGTCGTCGCTGCTCTCCTTTCTCCTCGGCGAGCCGGCTGGGCACCTCCAGACCTCGGGCACCGTCGAGCGGGTCGGCACCCTCGGCTATCTGCCCCAGGTCCCGGTCCCGAGCGGGTTGGGCGTCGACTCCGGCGTCTTCTCCCACGTGCTCTCGGCTCGGGGCCTCGACGTGCTCGACGACGAGTTGCACCGGGCCCGTCGGGCGCTGTCGGGCTCGCCGACCGACGAGCGCATCGCGCGGTTCAGCGCGCTCGAGGAGCAATACCGGCTGGCCGGCGGCTACGAGGTCGAGGCCCAGCTCGGCCGGCTGGCCGACGGCCTGGGGCTGCCCCAGGCCCTGTTCCTGGCCGACATCGCGTCGCTGTCGGGAGGCCAGCGCCGGCGGGCCGACCTCATCCGGGTGCTCTTCCAGGAGCCCGACGTGATGATCCTCGACGAGCCGACCAACCACCTCGACCGGGCCGCCAAGCTGTGGCTGATGGACGAGCTGGCCGGGTCCGAGTCGGCCCTCCTGCTCGTGAGCCACGACCTCAGGCTGCTGGACCACGCGATCTCCAAGGTGGTCCAGCTGTCCAACACGACCCTGCGCGAGTTCAAAGGCAACTACAGCGCCTTCCGCAGCCAGCTCGAGGGAGACGTCACCAAGCGCGAGAGGGCCTCGGCGCTGGAGGGGGCGAAGATCACCAAGATGCGGGCGCAGGCCGACAAGTTTCGTCACAGCACCGAGGCCCAGGCCCGCAAGGCCAAGATCCTCGACCGTCAGGTGAAGAAGCTCCAGGCCAACCGGACCGAGGTGATCCGGCGCGACCGCAAGGTCAAGTTCAACCTGCCCGTCCCGACCCGGGCCGGCGCGGTCGTGATGACGGTGTCGGACGTCGCCGTCTCCTACGGCGACCACCAGGTGCTGCACGACGTCGCCTTCACCGTCGACCGCGGCGACCGGGTGGTCGTGATCGGCCGCAACGGGGCCGGCAAGTCGTCGCTGCTGCGGTGCCTGGCCGGCGTGCAGGAGCCCACCCAGGGTGTCGTCGAGCTCGGCTATCTCGTGACGGCCGGCTACTTCGCCCAGGAGCACGAGCAGGTCGACCTTGAGCTCGCCGCACTGGAGAACCTCGACGACACGGTCCTCCAGCGCGACGCCGACCGACGCTCGCTGCTCGGGTCCTTCGGGCTCACCGGCGGGACCGCCACCCAGCGGGCCGGCTCGTTGTCGGGCGGGGAGCGGGCCCGGCTCAGCCTGGCCATGCTGGCGGCCGGCCGCTCCAACCTCCTCATCCTCGACGAGCCGACCAACAACCTCGACCCCGCGTCGGTGGTCGCGATCGGGGCGATGCTCGGGGCCTGGAAGGGCACCATCGTGGCGGTGAGCCACGACGGGCCCTTCGTCGAGGCGCTCGGCCCGACCCACGGGCTGCACCTCCCCGAGGAGCGCTACGAGCTGTGGCGCGACGAGTACCTCGACCACGTCGAGGTGCGCTGACGGCCGGCCGCCGGCCCTCGGGTGCTGGCACGTAGGGCCCACACCGGGTGGCCACCTTGGCCCTGAGCACGCCATCGGGCTGCGGGTCCCCTCGCTGAGCGTCCCCGGGGGGGCGGTCACCCTGGTCGGGGTAGGGGCGCTGGTGCTGGCCAACCCGGTGGCCGCGATCCCGACGCTGACCGCGGCCCGGACCCCGGCTGGGCTGCTGCTCAGGGACGAATAGCTGGGGCCGCAGGTCACCCTCCTATGATGGGGCCATGGTCCGTTCCGCGGATGAGTTGTCCCGCCCCGAGCTCGACGAGCAGGTGGTGAGCATCACCGACGAGGCCCGCAAGGTGGTTCTCGAGGCGCTGGCCGGGGAGTCCGACCCCGCCAATCTCGCCCTTTGGCTTGAGGTGCGGGGGGTGATGGACGCGAACTTCGCCTACGACCTCTACTTCCAGGCCGCCCGGGACGCCTCCCCGGACGACGCTGTCGCTGTCGACGACGAGCTGACCGTGGTGGTGCCCCAGGCCAGCGTGGAGCGGTTGCGGGGCGCCCGGCTCGAGTGGTCAGAGGACGGCTCCGGGGCGCTGGTGCTGGTGAACCCCAACAGCCCCGCGCCTGAGGAGGCCGCCCCCGGCGTGCCGCCCGAAGTGCTGGCGGCCGGTCTCGAGGGTGAGATCGCGCAGCACGTGCTGGGCGTCCTCGACAAGGTCATCAACCCCTCGATCGCGGCCCACGGCGGCCGTGCCGACCTGGTGGCCTACGACAACAACGAGGGCGTGGCCTACCTGCGACTGTCGGGCGGGTGCCAGGGCTGTGCGATGTCCCGCATGACGCTGACCCAGGGGATCGAGGTCACGCTTCGCGACGAGGTCCCCCAGGTGACCCGGGTGGTCGACGTCACCGACCACGGCGACGGGGAGAACCCCTACTACTAGAGCCCCACCGGCCAAGATGGCGGGGTGAACCTCGCCCTGGTGGCCGGGTGCTCGGCCGGCGGACTGCTCGTCGGCGGCGTCCTCGACTCGATCAGCGGCCGGATAGAACGCGTCCCCGACGCCGCCGAACCGTCCGCCGAGGCGGTCCACGGGTCGGTGGCCACCGCAGTCGCGACTCGGGTCCCCCCGGCAATCGAGATCGCCGGCTCGGCGCTGCTCACCGCGGCGGCCTTCGGGCTCGCCGCGGCCCGGTTGGGCGCCGCGCCCGTGCTGGCCGCGTACTGCGCGCTGTTCGCGGGCTTGGTGGCGGTGTCGGTCGTCGACGCCCGCATCGGCATCGTGCCGCGCGCGGTGCTCTTTCCGACCTTCGCGGCGATGGCGGTCGGGTTGGTCGCCGCATCGGGGGTCGACCACCGCTGGCGGCCTCTGGCCGAAGCAGCCATCGGCGGCGCCATCGCGTTCGCCGTCTTCTTCGCGCTGTGGTGGTTCTTCCCCCGCGGCCTCGGCTATGGCGACGTCCGGCTCGCCGGGGTGATGGGGGCGGGGCTGGGCTGGATCGGCTTGGGCGAGCTTTACGTCGGCTTCCTGGCCGCCTTTGCGATCGGCGCCGCGGTTGGGGTCTCCCTCATGGTCCGCAACGGGACCGGCCGCAAGACTCGGCTGCCGTTCGGGCCTCCGCTGGCCGTCGGGGCCGCCATCGGGGTCCTTTGGGGCGCGTGGGCCGTCCACCTGTGGCTGCACCACAGCTGAGCGGGTCCGCCGGCTCGTTGCGCCACGGGCGTTCGCCACGTAGCGTTCGTGTCATGGAAACCACGCCTCGCCTCCGTGCCACGACGGCACGCCGGTCGACGGCTGCGCTCCCCGTTTCTCGCTAGGACGCAGGCGCCGACCCGCCGCATCTTGCGGCTGACCGACCGCTGACGCGTGGAGCACCGCGTCCCGACTTCTTGAGGAATTACGTCCGTGGGAGCACTCTCGATTGTGTTGGCGCGCCGAGCCAACGCCCAGCGGCTTCCGGCCGCCCCCATAAGTGGAGACTTGTCCGAGCTCGCAGCACAGAACTCGCGGGCCGGCCATCGCCCGCTCGACTTGCGCCTCTTCGGGCGGTCGTCATGATGCACGACGACGAGATCGAGATCTCCGACGAGATGGTCCGCGAGTTGATCAAGAGCCAGTTCCCCAGGTGGGCAACACGCCGTATCTGGCGGATCCAGTCGAGCGGGACGGTCAATGCCATCTTCCGGATCGGCGACGAGCTTGCCGCCCGGCTTCCCCTTCGTCCAGCCGACCCAGAGAGGACCCGCCGGTTCCTCGAAGCCGAGGCTCAGGCAAGCGCAGCGTTCGCCCGAGCTGCTCCGGTCCCGGCTCCCGACCCGGTCGCCATCGGCGTCCCAGGAGTTCGATATCCACTTCCGTGGTCGGTGCAGACCTGGTTGCCCGGGACGGATGCCGCCGCAGGGGACACGAGCCAGAGCTTCGCGTTGGCGCGCGATCTTGCGAATCTGATCTCCGCGTTGCGCGTGATCGACACCACTGGCCGTCACTTCGAGGGCCGTCGCTGGCGCGGCGGTGATTTGCGCCAACACGACGAGTGGGTCGCGACCTGCCTCAGCAAGAGCACGAGACTGCTCGACGTCGCGCCACTCGCGAAAATGTGGACCTACTTCCGGGGTTTGCCCCGCCCCTCGCCCGACGTCATGACCCACGGCGACCTCACCCCGCTCAATGTCCTGGTGGCGGACGGGAGGTTGGCCGGGGTGCTCGACTGTGGCAGCTTCGGCCCGGCCGATCCTTCGTTGGATCTCATCGCCGGTTGGCACCTCCTCGATGATGGCCCGCGGGCGGTCTTTCGGACCCAGCTGCAGTGCGACGAGTTGGAGTGGGAGCGCGCCAAGGCCTGGGCGTTCGAGCAGTCGCTTGGCGCGATCTGGTACTACGACCAGACCAACCCGGCCATGAGCATCATGGGGCGCCGGACGCTGGGCCGGGTGGTGGCGCACTTCTCGCGGTGAGCTCTGGCCCCCAAGCCATTCCGGCGCGACCACGGCGCCGCCACGGTGGACCGGTCTCGGTGGTGTTCACAACCCTCTCCACCAGGGCGGTTGTCCTTGGAAAGTAGGTTGATGGGCGATGTTGCGCTTCCTCACCGCCGGCGAGTCGCACGGTCGCTCCATCGTGGTGGTGGTCGAGGGGATCCCGGCCGGCCTGTCATTCGGCGCGCCCGACGTCCAGCGGGAGCTGGCCCGGCGCCGGCTGGGCTATGGGCGTGGGCCGAGGATGCGCTTCGAGCAGGACGAGGTGACCCTGATCGGGGGGCTCCGGCACGGCCGGACCCTCGGCTCCCCGGTCGCCATCGAGATCGGCAACACCGAGTGGCCCAAGTGGACCGAGGAGATGTCGCCGGGCCCCGGCGCGCCCGAGCAGATCCTGACCCAGCCGCGGCCCGGCCACGCCGATCTGGCCGGCATGCAGAAGTACGGGTTCAACGACGCCCGCGACGTCCTCGAGCGGGCCTCGGCGCGCGAGACCGCGGCCCGGGTGGCGGCCGGCAGCCTGGCCAAGGCGCTCCTGGCCGAGCTCGGGATCCAGGTGGTCAGCCACATCGTCCAGCTCGGCCCGGCCAAGGCCGAGGCCGGCCTCCGGCCCACCCCCGACGACCTCGACCGGGTCGACGACTCGGCGGTGCGGTGCTTCGACCCCGAGGCCGAGCAGCGGATGGTCACCGAGATCAAGGCGGCGGCCAAGGAGGGCGACTCGTTGGGCGGGGTCGCCGAGGTCCTCGCCTACGGGGTGCCGGTCGGGCTCGGGAGCCACGTCCACTGGGACCGCAAGCTCGACGGACTGATGGCCCAGGCCCTCATGAGCATCCAGGCCATCAAGGGGGTCGAGTTCGGCGACAGCGACGACCTCGCGTCTCGGCGCGGGTCGGCGGCCCACGACGCCGTCTACTGGGAGCCCGACGGCGCCGAGCTGTCGGGCGGCTACGCGCGCCACACCCATCGGTCCGGCGGTATCGAGGGCGGCATGTCGACCGGCGCCCTCGTCGTGGCCAAGGTGACGATGAAGGCGCTCGCCACCCTCAACCGCCCCATCCTCGAGACGGTCGACGTCGCCACCAAGGAGCCGGGGGTGAGCTTCCGGGAGCGCACCGACGTCACCGCGGTGCCGGCCATGGGCGTGGTGGCCGAGACGATGGTGTCGCTCGTGCTCGCCTCCGAGGCCCTGCGCAAGTTCGGCGGCGACTCGCTGGCCGAGGTGCGGCGCAACCGCGACGGGTACATGGCCGCGCTCGCCGAGACCCCGTCGGTGCCGCCGCCGGTCGGCTGATGGCGCACGGGCCGGGCGAGAAGGGCGACCGCCTCCTGCTCGTCGGGATGATGGGTTCCGGCAAGACGACCGTCGGCGAGCTGGCCGCCCAGCACCTCGGCTGGCCGCACCTCGACTCGGACGCCGAGGTGGAGGAGGCGACCGGCCAGACAATCCCCGAGATCTTCGCCGAGCAGGGCGAGCCGGCCTTCCGGGCCGCCGAGACCGAGGCGCTGCGCCGGGCCCTCGACGTCGAGCCGGCCGTCGTCTCGGTGGCCGGCGGCGCGGTGCTCGACGCCGGCAACCGCCGGATGCTGCGCGACGGCGGCACCGTGGTGTGGCTGCGGGCCGAGGTGGCCACGCTGGCCGGTCGGGTCGGCGACGGCCACGGGCGGCCGCTCCTCGGCGGCGACCCGCGGCAGGCCCTCGGCGAGCTCGAGGCGGTGCGGCGGCCCCTCTACGCCGAGGTGGCCGACGCGGTGGTCGACGTCGACGGCCATACCCCCGAGGAGATCGCGGCGTTGGCGGTCGGCGCGTTGGGGGAGCGGTGATCGTCGTCCCGGTCGAGGTCCCCGGCCGCCCCTACGACGTGCTGGTCGGGGCGGGGGCGCGGCAAGATTTGGCCGGCGTGGTCGGCCGGCTCGGCGGAGTGGCCCAGGCCGCCGTGGTCACCCAGGCGGCGGTGGCCGACGCGGGGTGGCTCGAAGGCCTCGACCCGGGGATGCCCTTCGACGTGCACCTGGTCGAAGAAGGCGAAGCGGCCAAGTCGCTTTCGAGCGTCGAGACCCTGTGCCGGTCGTTCGTGCAGGCCGGGCTCAGCCGGGCCGACCTCGTGATCGCGCTGGGCGGCGGCGTCGTCACCGACGTGGCCGGCTTCGCGGCGGCCAGCTACCACCGGGGCACCCGGTACGTGAACGTGGCCACCACCCTGCTCGGCCAGGTCGACGCGGCGATCGGCGGGAAGACCGGGGTCAACCTGGCGGAGGGCAAGAACCTCGTCGGCGCGTTCTGGCAGCCCTCGGCGGTCGTGTGCGACACCGAGACGCTCGGCTCGCTGCCGCCGCGCGAATGGCGGTGCGGGCGCGGCGAGATGGCCAAGTACGCGTTCTTGGGCCAGGACCCACCCGACGCGTCGCTGCTGGAGCTCGACCTCGACGACCAGGTGGCCCGGTGCGCGGCGATCAAGGCGGCGGTGGTGGCGGCCGACGAGACCGATGAGGGCGGCCGGATGGTCCTCAACTACGGCCACACCCTCGCCCACGCGCTGGAGGCCGAGGCGTTCGAGGGCGGCGACCTCGCCCACGGCGAGGCGGTCGCGATCGGGCTCGTGTTCGCGGCCCTCCTGGCCCGACGGCTCGGCCGGATCGACGACGACCGGGTCGAGCTGCACCGTCGGGTGGTGGCCGGTTTCGACCTCGTCGCCGACCTGCCGCCCGGCGCCGACCCGGCTCGTCTGGTCGCTCTAATGGCCCGGGACAAGAAGGCCCGCCACGACCTCACCTTCGTCCTCGATGGACCCCGGGGGGTCGAGCCGGTGGCCGGCGTGGGGGAACCCGAGGTCGTCGCTACCCTTGCCGAGATGAGCGCGACCCGATGACCGACGTAGCCGAGCGGCCGCTCCTGCTGCTCCTGTCGGGGCCCAACCTGGACCTGTTGGGCCAGCGCGAGCCCGAGATCTACGGCACCGCCACCCTGGCCGATCACGTCGACCGGGCCGCCGCGGCGGCGACGCGGGTCGGCCTGGCGCTGGAGCACCACCAGTCGAACCACGAGGGCGACCTCATCGAGGCGGTGCACGCCGCCCGGGGCCGGGCCGCCGCCATCGTCATCAACGCCGGCGCGCTGAGCCACACCTCGTGGTCACTGCACGACGCGCTGGCGGCCTTCGACGGCGTGGTGGTCGAGCTCCACCTCTCGAACCCGGCCGGGCGCGAGCCGTTCCGGCACACCTCGGTGGTGGCGCCGGTGGCCGACGGCCTGGTCGCCGGGTTCGGTGGCCTCGGCTACGAGCTGGCCGTCGAGGCGGTCCGGCGCCTGCTCGACGGCGGCGCCGCCGCGCCTCGGGGGTCGGGGCCGGGCCAGGACGCGGGATGATGGCGACGAGCGAAGGAGACCGATGCCGGTGACGACGAACCTGAGGTCAGCGCCCCTGGAGGTGGCCCCGCGGCTCGGACGGTTGCGCGACCGGTTCGAGGAGTGCCAGGTCGACGCGCTGATCGTCACCAACCTGGCCAACGTGCGCTACCTGAGCGGGTTCAGCGGCTCGGCCGGCGTGGTGGTCGTGACCGAGAAGGGGGCGCTCCTCACCACCGACGGCCGCTACCGGACCCAGTCGGCCGAGCAGGTCGCCTCGGTCGGCGTGGCCGACCGGCTCGAGATCGCGATCGGCAACGCCGAGGACCAGCGCAACCGAATCGCCGAGGCCCTGAAGGGGGCCGGCGCGTCGAAGGTCGGCCTCGAGGCCGAGGACGTGACCTGGGCGGCGTCGCGGCGCTGGCGCGACGTGTTCGAGGGCTCGGCCGAG
>JBOGFV010000260.1:0-4928 GCA_050743525.1 Acidimicrobiales bacterium | reverse complement strand
CAGCTCGTCGCCGCCGATCCGGATGGACTGGCTGGTGACGATGCCACCGAGCGAGATCACCGCCACCTCGGTGGTCCCTCCGCCGATATCGACGACCATGTTGCCGGTCGGCTCGTGGACCGGGAGCCCCGCGCCGATGGCGGCTGCCATTGGCTCTTCGATGATGTAGGCCTTGCGGGCGCCGGCGTACTCGGCCGCCTCCATGACCGCCCGCTGCTCGACCCCGGTGATGCCCGAGGGAACGCAGATGACCATGCGGGGCTTGGCGAAACGGCGCTGGTGCACCCGATGGATGAAGTAGCGGAGCATCTTCTCGCAGATCTCGAAGTCCGCGATGACGCCGTCCTTCAGCGGGCGGATGGCCTGGATGTTGCTCGGGGTGCGCCCGATCATCCGCTTGGCCTCGGCCCCCACGGCCAGGCAACGCCCGTCCTTCACGTCGACCGCCACGACCGACGGCTCGTTCAGGATGATGCCCCGGCCCCGCACGTAGACGAGCGTGTTGGCCGTGCCAAGGTCGACCGCCATGTCGCGTCCGAGCAGGAACAGGCGATTGTCGGGCATAGGGTCTCGTTCCGTCTCGGCGGGGTAGCGGCTTGCGGCCGACATCGCCGTCAAGTGACCGGGCCAAGGCTACGGGAACTGCGCAGGGGCGCACAAGGGCGCCGCAGGTCCTCCGACAGGCGGAAACGGGCACAGTTAGGAACGACACCAGTGTAACTCGCGGCGGCGCTCACGGGAAGGGCCAACGGGATCGAATCTGGAGTTGTCCACAAGTAGGGTCGGCCCGGATCAAAGGAGCCCCTGTGTCCCCAGAGCGCCCGCCGTACCGAGCCGACCACGTGGGAAGCCTGCTCCGGCCCCCGAAGCTGCTCGAGGCCAGGGAACGGCATGGGGCCGGGGAGCTGAGCGCCGAGGAGCTGGCCGCCCTCGAGGACGAGGCGATCGCCTCGGTGGTGGAGATGCAGGAGTCGGTGGGGCTGCGCTCGGCCACCGACGGCCAGTTCCGGCGGGCCTCCTGGCACATGGACTTCATCTACCAACTGGGTGGGATCGCTCGGACCGAGGGCACCATCGCCGTCGCTTTTCGCAACGAGCGCGAGACCCTGTCGTTCACGCCGTCCGGGCTGGCCGTCGAGGCTCCGCTGCACCTCGAGCACCCGATCTTCGCCAACGCGTTCAGCGCGCTGGCCAGCATCGTCACGACGGCCACGCCCAAGCTCACGATCCCCTCCCCGAGCATGGTCCACTACCGGGGCGGGCGGGCCGCCATCGACCCGAACGTCTACCCGGAGCTCGACGCGTTTTGGTCCGACCTCAGCGCGGCCTACCGGGCCGAGGTGGCGGCGCTGGCCGAGCTCGGCTGCACCTACCTTCAGTTCGACGACACCAGCCTCGCCTACCTGAACGACCCGGCCCAGCGTGAGTTCATCGCCCAGCAGGGCGGCGACCCCGAGCACCAGCACGAGATCTACATCAAGACGATCAACGATGCGATCTCGGCCCGGCCGGCGTCGATGTCGATCACCACGCACATGTGCCGAGGCAACTTCCGTTCGGCCTGGGTGGCCGAGGGCGGTTACGACTTCGTCGCCGAGGCGCTGTTCGGAGGTCTGGACGTCGACGGGTTCGTCCTGGAGGTCGACGACGCGCGGTCCGGGACGTTCGAGCCCTTGCGGTTCGTGCCCCCCGGCAAGAAGGTCGTGCTCGGACTGGTGACGACCAAGCGCGGCAAGCTGGAGGACAAGGACACCCTCAAGCGGCGCATCGACGAGGCGGCCCGGTTCGTCCCACTCGACCAGCTGTGCCTCTCGCCCCAGTGCGGGTTCTCGTCGACCCTGGAGGGAAACGCGATCACCTATGAAGAGGAGGTCGCGAAGCTCTCGCTGATCGTCGAAGTGGCCGCCGAGGTGTGGGGCTAAGTGTGGGTGGCGCTGGGCCGAGATGACGCTCTCGGACCGGGTCTTTCGCTGCCCCGAGTGCGGATTGGTCATGGACCGCGACCGCAATGCCGCGGTCAACCTCGCCGCCTGGGCGGACGCCGAGCACTCCTCGGCATCCCAGGCCCCGGACCCCCAAGCAGGAGGCCGGGTCACCAATGCCCGTGGAAGGACCAGCGCTGGCCACCGCTCCGGTGGTGGTGAAACTGGTCCTGGAACCGCCGGAGCTCCTCCGGCGAAGAAGCGGGAACCGGCCCTGCTCGGCGGTCGAGCATGAGCCGGACGCCCGAGAAGGGCGGTGCGCTGGTGCCTATCCGCGCACGCTTTAAGCGAGGTCCGGGAAGAACAACGCGATCTCGCGCGCCGCGGCCTCGGGGGAGTCCGAGCCGTGCACGAGGTTGTCCGGCAGCTCGGTGCCGAGATCGCCCCGGATGGTCCCCAGGGCCGCTTTCTTCGGGTCGGTCGCCCCCATCATCGTGCGCACCGTCGCGTGGGTGCCCTCCGGGCCCTCGACCACCGCGACGAGCGACGGCGAGCGGGTGATGAACTCCAAGAGCTCGGGGAAGAAGGGTTTGCCGTGGTGCTCCTCGTAATGCCGCTCGGCGACCTCGAGGGGCATCTGGCGGAGCTCGGCGGCCACAAACCTCATCCCCTTGGCTTCGAGGCGGCCCAGGATCTCGCCGACCAGTCCGCGCTCGACCGCGTCGGGCTTGATGATCACAAGGGTGCGTTCCACGAGTCGAGGACCCTACCAGTAGCCCTGGCGAGCCCTCCTGAGCCGGGTCAGCGTCTCCGGGCCGCGTCGAGCAGCAGAACGCGAGCGTCGGTCACGACGTAGAGCGAGCCTGCCACCAGGAGCATCCCCTCGTCGGGAACCTGCGAGCGGGCCGCCTCGACGGCCTCTGCGACCGTTGGGCTCACCTCCACGTCGAGCCCCAGCGCCCGTCCGGCCTCGGCGATCACCTCCGGTGCGATGGCCCTCGGGGAGTCGGGAGCGCAGGCGTACAGGGTCCGGATCCCGACCGGCGCGAGCGCCGACAGCATCGCCGAGGGGTCGCGACCCCGCAGCATGCCGATGACCGCCACCGTGGGACCGTCGACTGCGAAGCCCTCGGTCACGGCAGCGGCCAGGGCCTCCATGCCGGCCACATTGTGGGCGCCGTCGATCAGGACCAGCGGCTGGTGCCCGATCACCTCGAGGCGGCCCGGCACCTTGACGGAGCCGAGCCCGGCCTCGACCACCTCCTCGTCGAGGGGGCGCCCGAAGAATGCTTCGGCAGCGGCCAGGGCACCGGCCGCGTTGACCCCCTGGTGCGGGCCGTTCATCGACACCAGCACTTCGCCGTAGTCGCCTCCCGGCGTGTGGATGTCGACCAGGCGTCCACCTACGGCCAGCCGGTTGGAGGTGCAGGCGTAGTCGCGGCCGGCCACCCAGACGGCGTCGGCTCCCGCCTCCCGGGCCCGGGTCTCGATGATCGAGGCCAACGCCGGGTCGATCTCTCCGACCACCGCGATCGAGCCGGGCTTCACGATCCCGGCCTTGTCGAGCGCGATCCCTTCGAGTGTCGGACCGAGGATGTCGGTGTGGTCGTAGTTGATGTTGGTGATGACGCTGACCTGGGAGTCGACGACATTGGTGGCGTCCCAGGTCCCCCCGACCCCGACCTCGATCACTGCGGCGTCGACGGCGACGTCGGCGAACCAGGCGAAGGCGGCGGCCGTCAGCAACTCGAAACGGGTCGGGCGGTCGCTCATCAGCGGCTCGAGGCCGGCCAGCGTGGAGAGGACCCCGGCGAAGGACTCGTCGTCGATCGGCGCGCTGTTGCGGGCGATGCGCTCGTTGACGTGCGACAGGTTGGGGCTCGTGTAGGTGCCGACCGACAGCCCCATGGCCGCCATGAGCGAGGTGAGCATGGCGGCCGTCGACCCTTTTCCATTGGTCCCGGTGAGATGGACGAGCGGATAGGTGCGCTCGGGGTTCCCGAGCAGGTGGACCAGCTCGCGCATACGGTCGAGGGTCGGCAGGGCCCGGCGCGACGGCATCTTCGACTCGTAGTCGATGTGGCCGTCCATCCACGCGACGGCGTCCGCGAAGGAGGAGAAGGGGATATCGGTCATCGCCCACCCATGCGGGGCGAGTTTACGAGGCGGCCCGCCGGCTCCGTGGCGCCTTGGCGGGCGGGTCGCTCAGGGGCACGAGCGTGGGGTTGACCCGGTCGAGCACGACCGCCCGGTCGATCACGCACTTGCCGATGTCCTGGCGACCCGGCAAGTCGTACATGACGTCGAGGAGGACCTCCTCGAGGATGGCCCGCAGCCCCCGCGCCCCGGTCCCCCGGAGCAGCGCCTGGTCGGCGACCGCCTCGAGGGCGTCCTCGGTGAGTTCGAGCTCCACGTTGTCGAGCTCGAACTGGTAGGCGTACTGCTTGATCAAGGCGTTCTTCGGCTCGACCAGGATCCGGATGAGGGCGTCCTTGTAGAGCTGGGCCACCGCCCCGACCACGGGCAGCCGCCCGATGAACTCGGGGATGAGGCCGAACTTGATCAGGTCCTCGGGGAGGACCCGGCGGAGGATCTCGTCGTCGGAGCGCTCCGAGGTGGAGACGTCGGCCCGGAACCCGATGCCCTTGCGGCCGATGCGGCTCTCGATGAGCTTGTCCAGTCCCGCGAACGCGCCGCCGCAGATGAACAAGATGTTGGTCGTGTCGACCTGAAGGAATTCCGGCTGGGGATGCTTGCGGCCCCCCTTGGGCGGGACCGATGCCGTGGTGCCTTCGATGATCTTCAGTAGCGCTTGCTGCACGCCTTCGCCAGAGACGTCGCGCGTGATCGAGGGGTTGTCGCTCTTGCGCGCGATCTTGTCGATTTCGTCGATGTAAATGATGCCCATCTGCGCGCGCTTCACATCGTAATCAGCGTTTTGCAGCAGGCGTAAAATGATGTTTTCAACGTCTTCACCCACGTAACCCGCTTCGGTCAATGTGGTGG
>JBOGFV010000259.1:0-3471 GCA_050743525.1 Acidimicrobiales bacterium | reverse complement strand
GTTCAGTGTGGTGGATACGTTGTCCCACTGCTCCCACAGCTCGTCATAGACCTCGGGTCCGGGGTGCTGGCCGGCATCCTTCATGCCCGGAGCGATGTACCCGGGCTCCACGATGACCATACGGATCCCGAAGTGGCCCAGCTCGTAGTGGAGGGTCTCGGAGATGGCCTCCAGGGCGTACTTGGATGCCGCGTACGCGCCCTCGAGCGGAGTCGCGACCCTTCCCTGGATGGAGCTGACGTTGACGATCACGCCGCTGCCCCGGTCGCGCCACGCCGGGACGACGGCCTGGATCATCCGGAGGGCCCCCACGGTGTTGGTCTCGAAGGTCGCGCGGAACTGGTCGATCGGGTAGTCCTCGAGCGGTCCGCCCACCGTGATCGCAGCGTTGTTGACGATCGCGTCGATCGGTCCGGCCTCCTCCATCGCCGCGGCCACCGAGTCCGTCTCCCGGACGTCGAGGGTCAGCCGCAGCGCCGCCTCTACGGCACCGAGCGACTCCACCTCCCTTGCCGTCGCCACCACCTCGTGGCCCCGTTCGGACAAGACCCGCGCCGTCGTCGCGCCGATCGCCCGGGCGGCGCCGGTGATCAGGATGCGCATGCCCCACCTCCACCGCTTGGTTCGCAACGGCCGGCCAATCGTGCCTTCGGGGCGGCGGCTGCGAAGGAGTGCATCATGGGTCAGTGCCGTCGCGCCCGCCCAATAGTGCGACGGACCGGGTCGTCCTCAGCAGCTGGCCCACCCCCCTGGAGGCAGCACCCAGGCTGGCCGGGTGGCTGGGGCTCGACGCCGGTGTGTGCTGGATCAAGCGCGACGACCTCGTCGGGCTCGGAGGCGGCGGCAACAAGGTCCGAAAGCTTGAGTACCTCTGCGCGGCCGCCCTCGAGCGCCGCGCCACCGTGCTGGTCACGAGCGGCCGCCGTCAGAGCAACCACGCCCGCATCACTGCGGCCGCGGCGGCGCGGCTGGGTCTCGGCTGCGTCCTCGTCCTGGGGGGGGAACGGCCGCATGAGGCGTCCGGGAATCTCGCTCTCGAGGCGTTGATGGGCACCGAGGTCGAGTGGGTCGGGGACCTCTCCGACGGCGAGCTCGACGAAGCGGTGACTTCGGTGGCGAGCCGGCTCGAGGCATCCGGGCAACGGGTCGAGGTCATCCCCCTCGGTGGCTCGAGTCCGACCGGTGCGCGCGGCTACGTCGACTGTGGGGCCGAGATCGAGGCCGAACGGCCGGGGGTGCGCCACGTCGTGGTCGCGGTCGGGAGCGGGGGGACGATGGCCGGGCTCGTCGCCCACCTCGGCTCCGAGCGGGTGCTCGGCGTCGATGTCGGGGCAACCGCGGACCCCGCCGTGCGGGTGGCCGCGATGGCGTCGGCGCTCGGCGCCGGGGTCGGCCCGGTCGACCTGCGGATCCGCAGGGACCAGGTCGGGCCCGGCTACGGGAAGCTGACCGAGCCGGCGCGGGCCGCCCTGCTTGCCGCGGCCAGGTTGGAGGGGGTGTTCCTCGACCCCGTGTACACGGCCAAGGCCCTGAGCGGTTTGGCCGCCGAAGTGCGCGAGGGTGGGATCGGGAAGGACGAGCAGACGGTGTTCGTCCACACCGGCGGGCTGCCTGGGCTGTTCGGGCATCCTTTGATCGGCGAGCTGGACCCGCCGTCCACCGGCGGGCCGGTGGGAAAGGGAGGGAGGTAGGCGGTGGCGAGGAGGAAATCGCTTCGATCGCAGCTCTACCGGGCAGCCCGGGACCTCGGCAACGTCGAGGCCGCCACGCAGGGGCCCGGCGCGCTCGCCCGGCGCCAGGTCCGGCGGTCGGGCTATCGCCGGACCAACCGCGGGCTCGGCAGCCTGCTCCGGGCCTTTGGGTTGAGCGGCCGTCGCCGCTGACGCCGCCGTCGGGGGCCTCGCCGCCACTCACTGTTACGAAGCCGCGAATGTTTGGCGTCCAGGGACCTGATCTGGCGGTTCCGGGTGACCCTCGCGCCCCAGTGACCAGGGACGTTCGCCTACGATGGCATCTCTGAGGCGGTCGGAGGGGATACGGATGCCGTTGAACGGGCCGCGACGAAGCTCCAGACGCGACCACGCCACGTGATTCGCCAGGCTGGCCGCTCGTCGCTCTTCGTGGTCGCCCTCGGGCTCCTCGGCCTTCTGTTGTCGAGCTGCCGGGTCGGGGCGAGCTTCCAATACGTGAGCCACCGGGCCCCTGATGGGGTCGACCTCTATTTCAAGGTGCCCCCCCGCTGGGCCATCTTCGGCACCGACCAAGTCGTTGAGGCCCAGAACGGCAAGCTCGGGCCCACCCAGCTCAAGCAGATCGCCAACGGCGAGTGGGTGGAGACCATGTCGCCCCGCCCCGGGGTCACCCCGAAGACCTCGCTCGGGATCGGAAAGCGATACCCGACGGCGGTGGTCGAGACCCGCCCGCTGGGGCAAACCGAGCGGGACAGCCTCAACTTCTCGACGATGCGCTCGGAACTCCTCGGCACCGACCCGCTCACTGCCACTTCGGGGTTCCAGGTCCTGAGCTACCACGAGTTCGCCCTGTCCGGGGGAATCCACGGGATCAAGATGATCGTGAACATCACGGGGACAAGCCCCGTGCTCACCTTTGGGCAGGTCACGGCGGTCGACGCCGCCACCAACTACATCTTCGCGGTGGGCGCGGGCTGCCAGGCGAGCTGCTGGGGTGCCAATGCGAGCGCCGTCACCAGCCTTCTAAATTCTTGGACGCTAAAGGAGCAGGCGCCATGAGTGATGGCAGGACCCCCAGCACCAACGGACACGGGACAGAGACCCTGCCCGATCTGCCGATCCTCGACCCCGAGAGCGCGCCGAAGCTCGGGCCGCTCTCGGTCCGCCACCAGTCGAACTTCTGGGACCGCTCCAAGATCCTGCTGCTCCTGATCGTCTTGTGGTGGCTCCTGCTGTGGTCGTCCATGACCAACAACCCCATCGAACCGTTCAACGACGCAGCCCGCAACCAGCTGGTCTCGCTGTGGTGGATCGAGGTGCTCTTCGGGTTCGAGGTCCTCCGTCAAACCCACTACTTCGTCTCCGAGCGCTCGGCCCGCTGGAACACCTTCTGGGCCGAGGGGGTCTTCGGTGGCCTCCACCGGTTCACCCACCGCATCAGCGACTGGAACCGGTTCCGGATGGCCCGGGTGATCAAGCTTGCCGTGATCCTGATGATCCTCGCGATCATCCTGGCCGGCTTCTACCACACGTCCCCGTTAGTCTCGCTGTTCCAGGTGCCTGCCGCGATCTACTCGGCGCTGCCGCTGCTGGTGCAGATCGTCTTCGGCTTCTTCTTCGTCATCCTCCAGTTCGTCGGGCTGTTCTGGTTCCTCTCCAAGGGCGGCATCGACGTCTATTACCCGGGTGACGTGCGGACCCGGTTCTCTGACGTGTGGGGCCAGGACTCGGTCCTTGATCGCGTCAAGGAGAACATCATCTTCTTGAAGGACCCCGACGC
>JBOGFV010000258.1:0-5514 GCA_050743525.1 Acidimicrobiales bacterium | reverse complement strand
GAGCTCGGTGGGAAGCGGGCCCACACCGCCCGCCCCCATCTCGGCCGCAACGCCATCCACCGGGCCGCGCCGGTGATCGCTCGGGCCGCCGAGTGGGAGCCCCGCTCGGTGGTCCTTGACGGCTGCGAGTACGTCGAGCGGCTGTCGGTGGTGGGCATCGAGGGCGGCGTGGCGGCCAACGTCGTCCCGGACCGGGCCGTCGTGTCGCTCAACTTCCGGTTCGCACCGGACCGGGACAGCGACGGGGCCAAGCGGTACCTGGAGGGGCACTTCGACGATCTGCTCGATCCGGCGCTGGGCGACACCTACACGGTCATCGACGTCGGACCCTGCGCGCCGCCCAAGCTGTCGCACCCGGTGCTCGCAAAGCTCCTCGACGCGACCGGCCAGGGGCCCCGGGCCAAGCTCGGTTGGACCGACGTGGCCACCTTCTTCGCGCACGGCGTGCCAGCCACCAACTTCGGTCCGGGCAACCCCGAGCTCGCGCACCAGGCCGACGAGCACGTGACCCGCGAGTCGCTCGACGCGGCCTTCGAGAACCTGGCCGCCCTGATCGGGGCTTGAGCTAGAGGCGGCGCAGGACCGTCAGGACCTTTCCATAGACCGACACGTCGTCGGGCTCGAAGGTCATCGGCTCCATCGATTCGTTGGCCGGTGTGAGCACGACCTTGCCCCGGCGCCGGCCGAATACCTTGACGGTTGCCTCCTCGTCGGGGATCCCGGCCACCACCACGTCCCCGTTCTCGGCGTCCTCCTGGCTGCGGACCACGACGTAGTCGCCGTCGAGGATGCCCGCGTCGACCATCGAGTCGCCACGGACGCGGAGCATGAAGGTCGGGCCGGTGCCGGTGAAGGTCTCTGGAAGAGGAAAGACCTCCTCGACGCGCTCCTGGGCCAGCACCCCGGTGCCGGCGGCCACGTCACCGACTAGCGGAACATTGCGGACCCGGTCGGGTTCGACGGCCTCTTTGGAGGACGGGTCGTAGCGGACCCGGATGGCCCGGGGCTTGGTTGGGTCCCGCTCGAGGAACCCCTCGCGCTGGAGGACGGCCAGGTGAGTGTGGACGGTCGCCGAAGAGTGGAGCCCGACCGCCTCGCCGATCTCCCGGACCGAGGGGGGATAGCCCCGTTCCCGCAGGCACCGGGCGATGTAGTCGAGCATCTCCCGGCGCTTCCCACTCAGCGTCTCGGCCACCTGGGTCTCCCTCCCATCGGGTCCGCCTTCCCGAAGGAAACGAACAGGTGTTTGTCGACCTTACACAGTGGGGACCCAAAAACACAATCATTTGTTCGCCTCCGGTCCCATGGTCCGGATCCCCCTGTCACACCCCGCCTTTACCCTTCGAGGTCATGAGCTCGAGGCTCGGAAACGGGTTGATCAAAGGCTTGACACAAACGTCTGTTCGTGTTGAGATGGAACCTATGGCGAACAGGCGTTCGTGGGTCGATGGGCGTGTGCCGGCCCAAGGGGAGGTGGCCCGCTAATGGCCATCGCCCCGCTGCCCGACCACGAATACCTGGACGCCCTCACTGCGACCAGGCCGCCGCTCCGGCTGCTCCCTTCCCCCGGTGACCGCAGCCGGGCGGTCGACCCGGTCGTGACCATCCGGACCCGGACCGTCGGGTCGATCTTTCCGGCCCGACGGGCCAGAATCCGCCGAAACGCCGTGCTGGTCACACTGGCCGGCCTGCTCACCGCGCTGGCCCTGCCCCTGAGTTCGCTGGGGGGGACGAGCGGAGCCCGCCCCGACCCGGTGGTCGCAGGTTCCACGTACGTCGTCCGGCCCGGCGACACGCTCGGCTCGATCGCCGAGCGGCTCGACCCGGCCGGCAACCCGGTGGCGCTGGCCCAGCGGATGGCGGCGCAGACCGGGTCCTCCACCGTCGTCGTGGGTGAGCACATCGTCCTTCCTTGACGTCCTCCGCAGGCCGGATCTGGGGGCCTGCGAAGTAACGTCGTGCCCGTGCGGTGTCCGTGGTGCTCGGTCGACGACGACCGCGTCGTGGACTCGCGGCTGGCCGACGAGGGGACCGCGATCCGGCGCCGCCGGGAATGCCTCAGCTGCGGACGCCGGTTCACCACCTTCGAGCGGGTCGACGAGCTTCCCCTGTGGGTGGTCAAGCGTTCGGGAGACCGCGAGCCGTTCGATCGAACCAAGATCGTGGCCGGCGTGCGCGCCGCCACGAAGAACCGTCCGGTGAGTGAGGACGAGATGACCGACCTCGCCCAGCGGGTCGAGGACGCGCTGCGCGAGCGCAGCAATGAGCCCACCTCCCAACAGGTCGGCCTGGCGGTGCTCGAGCAGCTGAAAGCGCTCGACGATGTCGCCTACGTACGGTTCGCGAGCGTCTACAAGGGCTTCGAGGACGTCGGCGACTTCGAGCGGGAGGTCGGGCTCCTCTCCAAGACGACCGAGCCCAAGCAGCGAGGCTGATCGTGCCGGAGCTGATCGACGCCGTGCCCGAGGTGGTCCTGGCCGTCTATGCCCACCCCGACGACGCCGATGTGGCCTGCGCGGGGACGCTCGCCCGATGGGCCAAGGCGGGGAGCGAGGTGCACGTCGTGATCTGCACCGACGGCGGACGGGGCACCCCCGATGCATCCGTCGATGTGGTTGCCCTGGCCGAGCGCCGGGCCGGCGAGCTCGCCGAGGCGGCCTCGGTCGTGGGGCTGGCGGCCCATCGGAACCTCGGCCTGACCGACGGCGAGTTGTCCAACACCCATGAGCTGCGCGCCGAGATGGTCGGTTGGATCCGGCGGGTTCGGCCCGAGGTGGTGCTCGGGCACGACCCCACGGCGGTCTTCTTCGCCCAGCACTACTTCAACCACCACGACCATCGGGAGGTCGGCTGGGCCCTGCTCGACGCGCTGTCGCCCGGCGCGGCCCTGCCGCACTACTTCCCCGAACAGGGGCCGGCCCACCAGGTGCAGGCGGCCTATCTCTCGGGCACGCTCGAGCCCGACGTCTTCGTGGACGTCACCGCGACGATCGACGTGAAGGTGGCGGCGGTTCGATGCCACCGCAGCCAATTGCCCGAGGGCGCCGGCTGGGCCGACGAGGTGGTGCGGGCCCGGGCCGCCGAGGAGGGCGCCCGGGCCGGGGTCGCCTTTGCCGAAGGGTTCCGGCGGCTCGTCATCGGTCACTGAGGCGCCGGTGCCGGCGGTGGACCGCTCGATGGAGCTCGTCCCGGCCATCCTGCATGTCGACATGGACGCGTTCTTCGCGGCGGTCGAGTTGCTCGACCATCCGGAGCTGGCCGGGCAGCCGGTGATCGTGGGCGGCACCGGAGGCCGGGGGGTGGTGGCCTCGTGCACCTACGAGGCTCGATCCTTTGGGGTCCACTCAGCGATGCCGATGTTCCGGGCCCGCGAACTTTGTCCGGACGCGGTCGTCCTCCCCGGGCGTCACGGAAGGTATGGAGAGGTGAGTGAGCATCTCCACCAGGTCTTGCGAACCGTCACACCTTTGGTCGAGCCGATCGGGCTGGACGAGGCGTTCCTGGACGTCACGGGGTCGAGGCGGCTCTTCGGCTCACCGGTCTCGATGGCGCATCAATTGCGGGAGCGGATCTCCGAGGAGCTCGCTCTGCGCTGCAGCGTCGGCGTCGGCCGCTCCAAGTTGATCGCCAAGCTGGCCTCCGAGGCGGCCAAGCCGAAGGTGACACGGGCCGGGGTCGTGGTGGGCAACGGCGTGCGCATGGTCGCCGCCGACGAGGAGCTGGCCTTCCTTCACCCTCTGCCGGTCGAAGCCCTGTGGGGGGTCGGCCCCGCCACCGCGAAGCGGTTGCACGGGCTCGGCATCAAGACCATCGGTGACATTGCATCGGTCGGCCACGACGTCCTCGCCCGCCAACTCGGCCGCAGCCATGGAGAGCACCTGGCCACCCTGGCCATGGGAATCGACCAGAGCCCGGTGGTGGCCGACCGGGCCGCCAAGTCCATAGGTCACGAGCAGACGTTCGCGGCCGACATCAGCGATCGCGATGAACTGCGGTCCAAGGTGTACACAATGTCCGACTCGGTGGCCGAGGTGCTCGCCCGCGAACACCTGTGCGGGCGTACCGTCACGCTGAAGGTTCGCTTCGGGGATTTCACCACCCTCACTCGGTCGCACACTTTGGACCTCGGCCTCGATGCCGGACCCGCCATTGCCGTGCTGGCCGATGCGCTCTTGGACACGGTCGACCTGGTGGCGGGCATCCGACTGCTCGGCGTGAGCGTGTCGGCCCTCTCGGGGCAGCAGGCTGCCCGGCAGCTCTCCTTCAGCTTCCCCTCGGGCGAAAGCGAAGGAGCGGATCCGGGATCCGCCCAGACGTCGTGGGGCGAGGTCGCCCAGGCGTTGGCGGCCATCCGGGCCCGGTTCGGGCGCCAGGCGGTCGGGCCCGCCTCGGGCCTCGATGTCCAATCGCCGGAGTGGTGGGGCCCGTCGGCCGGGGAGGGTGGTCCGGCCAGGCCATACCCCTCATAAACCGGCCAGGCCATACCCCTCATAAAGTGGACAAATGAGCGATGGTGGGCCGCGGTGCGGTACCGGCGGCCCGGGCCCATCGGTACGACTGAGAGCACTCTCGTCATCGCCATGTCGACGTCCGAGCAGGACGATGTGGCCGGCCTCCGAGACGACGAAGCGTTCGACCTCCCAGTCCGGCCGCCGAGTCGGAACGGTCCTCATGGTGCTGGCGGCCCTGGCCGTCGCCGGCCCGTCGGGACCTGCGGCTGCCGCTCACCGGCATGCTCCGGCCGCCCGGAGCGGGCCGCCGGCGGTCGAATCAGGGCTCCTGCCGTGGCAGCTGGCAGCGCCGATCAGTCGCGAGGTGGTGCTCCCGGCGGCCCACGGCCAGCTGGACCTCTTGGGCGGGCTCACCAGCGGCGGGACCTCAGCAAACGGGATATTTACGCTCGATCCCGCGACCGGGGCGATCGCCGCGATCGGAACGCTGCCGGCGGCGGTCCACGATGCGGCGGGGGCCGTGATCCGAGGGAGCGACGTGGTCTTCGGAGGCGGGTCGCCGGCCACCGTGGCCACCGTCGAGTCGTTCTCCCCGACGGGAGGCGCGCGCGCCGCCAGCGTCACCGGCACCCTGCCCGCACCACGCTCGGACTCCGCCACCGTGTCGATCGGCCACACCACCTATGTGGTGGGCGGCTACGACGGCGCCAATCCCGATGGCACGGTCCTGGCCACGACCGACGGGCGGACGTTCACCCCGGTGGCTCGGCTCCCGGTCCCGGTGCGCTACCCGGCCGTCGCGACCACCGGAGGCAAGATCTACGTCTTCGGTGGTCAGGCGGTGGGTAGGTCCGCCGCGGCGGTGGACAAGATCCAAATGGTCGACCCCTCGGCCCACCGGGCCGTGGTGGCCGGGCACCTGCCCGAGCCGCTCCAGGCGGCCGTTGCGATGGACCTCGGCGGTGTCGTCTATGTGGCCGGAGGCGCAAGCCCCACCCCCCAGGCCACCACCGCTGGGATGGGCACGACGGTCGTGGCGGGCGCGCCGACCAGCGGGTTGTCC
>JBOGFV010000257.1:0-5458 GCA_050743525.1 Acidimicrobiales bacterium | reverse complement strand
ACGTCGAGGAGTCCAAGCCCGCCCCGGACGTCTTCCGGGCCGCCATGGCGGCGGGCCGGGTGGACCCGCACCGAGCGGTCGCGGTCGGCGACTCGACCTGGGACGTCGAGGGGGCCCGAGCGGCGGGGATCGCCTGCGTCGGGCTGGAATCGGGCGGCTTCAGCCGCCACGACCTGAGCGAGGCCGGCGCGATCGCCGTCTACCGCGACGCCGAGGAGCTCCTCGCTCAGTTCGACACGAGCCCGCTCCGGCCGCTCTCGACGTCCTAGCCCGCTCCCGCAGCTGCCCGCGTCAGGTCGCCGAGCAGCCGGCGCAGTTCGAGCGTGCTCCGGTCGGCCCGGGTATGCAGCTGGGCGGTCGGGTCGAGCGGGAGCACCAGGTCGTCGAAGGACTCCTGGAGCCGCAGGTCCTCCTCCAAGACCTCGATCTCGAATTTGATCGCGTTGGCCATCGCGTCCGCGTCACCGGCGAGGTCGTTGCGCCACAGCGTCGTGTAGATGCGGCACTGGTCGTCGGTCTCGGGCTGGAGGAAGAAGCCGATCACGTTGGTCCCGCCGGCCTCGACGAAGTCGATCCGCAGCTGCAGGTGAAACGGCGCGTCGAGCCGGTAGGTGAGGCGCCGGGACTGGACGAGCGGTCGGACGCCCTGGGCGACGCCGGGATCCTCCCGGTTCACGAACGGGTGCTCGCGTCGCGCCGTGAAGCTCCAACCGTCCCGCTCGACGTCGTAGCGCCCGATCTCGGCAGCCTCGTCGGCGCCGAAGGTCCCTCGGTGCACGAACGGGAAGTGGGCCATGTCCAAGAAGTTGTCGGCGAGGAGGCCGACACAGGCCCGGGCCCGGATCGGCGGGAGCTCGCCGGTCTCGAAGGCCGGGTCCTCGCTTTCGGGGATTCGCCCCAGCGGGGCCACCGGGTCCTCGGGGGCCACGAACACCATGCCGCTGCGCTCCTCGACGGCGGCGACCGGGGTGAGCCGGGCCCTCGGCAGGGTCGCGCCGTCGCCGAGCGCGGGGATGGCGACGCAGCGCCCGTCGCCGCCGAACCGCCAGCCGTGATAGGCGCACTGGAGGGTCACCCCGTCGCAGGAGCCGAGCGAGAGCGGGGCCCGGCGGTGCGGGCATCGGTCGACGAAGCAGGAGACGGCGCCGTCCGAGCGGAAGAGGACGAGGGGCTGGCCGAGCAGCACCGCGCGGAAGGGCGCGGCGGTCACCTCGCTGCTCCGGGCCACCGGGTGCCAGCACCGTCGCATCGACGGGTGGGTGTTGTGCAGCAGCAGGTCGGTGTCCATCGGCTCCCCGTCGGTGTGCGGGCGCCTCATTGTGCCCGGGCTCGAGGGCTCAGTGCGCCTGGCCCGATGGGTCCTCCATGTGCACGGTCAACCACCTGGTCCCCGGTGCCGCGGTCAGGACCCGGTGGGGGAGATCGGCGTCGAGGAGCACCCAGTCGCCGGGGCCGAGGGAGTGCGGGACGCCGTCGACCTCGAGCTCCGCCGCGCCGTCGAGCACCAGCGCCCACTCGGGGTGGTCCAGGACGTCGTCCACCGGGGCGTCGAGCCGACCCGACAGGATCTGCTCGATCCGCCAACCCGGTCCCGAGGCGATCGACTCGGTCCGCTCTCCGGTCTCCGGCGCACCGGCGCCGTCGCCCAGCGATCCCCACTCGACGCCCACCCGCCTCACGGTATCGGCGGCCGCGGGCGGCGGTCGGTAAGGTCCCGGCGATGCAGCTCGGTGAGATCACAATCGAGGCGGTGATCGACGGGACCATGCGGGTCCAGCCGACCGTCGCCTACACCTCGATGGGGGCGGGACCCGAAGACCGGGGCGTCCGTGAGGAGGACTGGGCCCCGCACCGCGACCTGCTTGACGCCGACGGGCTGCTCGAGATGGCGATCGGCGGCTTCCTCGTCCGGACCGGCGGTCGCGTGGTCCTGGTCGACACCGGGGTTGGCGAGCTGAAGAGCGGGCCGATGCGGGGCGGGGAGTTCCTGACCGGGCTGGCTGCCCTGGACGTCGCTCCGGACGACGTCACCGACGTCGTCCTCACCCACCTCCACTTCGACCACGTCGGCTGGACGACCAGGCATGGCGAGATCGTGTTCCCGAACGCCACCTACCGGTGCGACGAGCGCGATTGGTCCCACTTCGTCGGGCCCGACCCCGGCGCGACCCGCAAGCTCAGCCCGCTCGAAGACCGGCTCGAGCCGTGGAGCGGGTCCGGCGGGCTGCTGCCCGGCCTCGACACCATCTCGGCCCCGGGCCACACGCCCGGGAGCACCATCATCGTGGCGTCGTCGGGGACGGCCCGGGCCATGATGCTGGGTGATGTGGTGCACTGTCCGGTCGAGCTGCTCGACGACGAGTGGGCCGGGATGAGCGACGTCGACCCGGAGCTGGCGCTGCGCACCCGGGTGGCGCTCATGAAGGAGCTGGAGGGGACCGACACACCGGTCGCCGCGGCCCACTTCCCGGGCATGAAGTTCGGCCGCGTCCTGTTCGGGAGGGGCGCCCGATCCTGGGTGCTCGGCTGAGCCTCGTTCAGCGCAGCCCGAACACCCCGCTCTCGACGATCCGCCGGGACCACGGGCGCACCAGCCCGCGCAGCTCCTCGCCCTCCTCCTCGGTGATCGCCGACCACGCTGGGGCCGCGGCGTCATCGGTCAGCGCCTCGATCCGGTCCCGCAACCCGGCCCCCTCCTCGGTCAGCCCGTCGCCGGCGAACAGGCCGTGCTCGGTGAGCCGTTGCTTGGCGGCCTCCCACTCCTCGTCGCCCCAGGCCCGGGACCGCTTGAGCACGTCGTAGGCGACGGCGCCGTCGCTGGCCCCCCCGTGGGTGATGAGGGCCTCGACCGGGTCGAGCCCGGCCGTGACGAGCGCCGCGATGTGGCCGTCGCCCCGGTACTCGCGGAGCAGCGTGATCGAGTGCCACAGCGACAGATGCGGCTCGTCCGGCCACGGGAGCGCCGCGTGCGCGGCGAACAGGGGTCGGCCCTCGATCGACGCCGCCCTTGCGGCCCGCTCAGCCAGGGTGGCGGCCCGCTCGACGTCCGCCCCGGTCACCTCGTCACCAAGGATCTCGCGCAGGGCCAGGTCGGCGGCCCGCAGTCGGGCGGCCAGGATCACCTCGGGGGACGCCTTCTCCCAGGCGGCCGGGATGGCGTGTCGGATCAGGCGGGGATTGAAGTTGAAGAACGTCGAGATGATCACTTCGGCGCTCACGGCCCCGAACGGCGCGCCCCGTGACGCGAAGTAGCCGTCCCGGCCCTCGATCCCGAGCTTCGAGTACTCCGCCTCGGCGTGCGGTGTGAAGTAGATGATCCCGTGGTACGGCTCGAGGGTCCGCCACATCTTGCGGGCCAGCTCGGGCGACGCGGTGGAACCGGAGACGCTCGTCATGGGCGCAATCTACGTGGTGGGCCAGTGGGTCTATATTTCGGCCTACGACGTGCTGGCCCACCTGATCGCCACGACCCGGCTCACGCCGTCGCGCTTCTTCCCGGCGTTGGCCGCGTCAGGATTCAAGTTCGACCGGCTCGTCGCGACGCGCCTGAAGAGGGAGCTCGGCGCCAGCGGGGCGGACACCCTGGCCAACCTCTGGTCTCGGGTGGACACGACGAGCCATCCCCCCGGGCCGGTCATGGCGATGGTGGGGGAGATCGTCGTGCACTCGGGTGATATCGGTCGTCCGCTCGGCATCACCCACGCCTACGACGCCGACGCGCTGACCAGCGCTGCCGACTTCTACAAGTCGTCCAACCTTCTGATCGGAGCCAAGACGCGAATTGCCGGCCTCACCCTGCGGGCGACCGACGTCGACTGGTCGACCGGGTCCGGCCCCGAGGTCAGCGGTCCCTTGATTGCCCTGGTGCTGGCGATGTGCGGCCGGTCGGCCACGTCTGGCGACTTGAGCGGTGAAGGCGCCGCGACGCTGGCGTCGCGCCTCTGAGCAGTTCCACTTCTCCTCAGCTCACGTGGCGGGGCCGGGGGCTCCTTCTCGTAGAAGTGAAGAACCCTCCTCGTCGTCGCCGATCTGGTTGACGTGGGCCTCGTCCAAGGCGGGCTCCGCGCTCGAGCCTGGTCGCGCAGGCCATGGGGCCGTGCCCTTCGCTCGAGGGTAAGAGGCCGCCGATCTCGGCCATGGGTCCCCTCGTTTGGGTTCGGGTCCGGAGGTGGGGTCTAGTGTCCCGTCCGTTTGAAGGACTGTGTAATTGATGAGGTCACGCGCTGGCGGTTTCGTTGATTGCCGCGCAGTAGCCGGCGAGGCGCTCGAGGATCTGCTCGGCACTCTTGTGCCATACGAAAGGCGTGGGGTTCTCGTTCCAGTGCTCCACCCATGCTTCGATGTCGGCGGCGAGCGCCTTGGCGCTGCGATGCGCGGAGCGGCGGAGTTTCTTGGTGGTCAGAGCAGAGAACCAACGCTCCACCATGTTCATCCAGGACCCATACGTCGGAGTGAAGTGGAGATGGAAGCGGCGGTGTCGCAGCAGCCAGCGCTGGACCTTGGGTGTCTTGTGAGTGGCCAGGTTGTCGAGAATTATGTGCACGTCGAGCTCGGCAGGGACCTCGCGGTTGATCTTGTTCAAAAAGGCGATGAAGTCGTTCTGGTTGTGGCTGGGACGGATATCGGAGATCACCGTGCCGCGTGCCATGTCGAGGGCGGCGAAGAGGTCGACGGTGCCGTTGCGCTCGTAGTCGTGGGTGGCCCGCTGTGGTGTGGTGGGCAACATGGGCAGGATCGGTGCGGTGCGGTCCAGGGCTTGGATCTGGGGCTTCTCGTCGACCGCGAAGACGGCGGCCGCGTCGGGCGGGTTCATGTAGAGCCCCACCAGGTCACGGACCTTTTCGACCAGGTCAGGGTCGGGCGAGACCTTGAAGTTGTCCTGGCGCCAGGGTTTGAGGCCGAAGGCCCGCCAGATCTCGGCCACGGTGGTCTTGGAGATCTTGTGCTTGGCGGCCAGGCCCCGGGTGGACCAGTGCGTGTCGGCACCCGGGGCCGACTCGAGCGTGTCGACGAGCACGGCTTCGATGGTCTCGTCCGCGATCGTGCGCGCGGCCCCCGGACGCGGCGCGTCGACGAGCCCTTCGAGGCGATCGGCGTTGAAGCGGTGACGCCACTTCGACACGGTGGCGGGGTGGACCCGCTCGCTCGCCGCCGCCTCGGCGTTGGTGGCACCCCTGGCGCAGGCCAACACGATGCGCGAGCGCTGGGCCAGCGCTTGGGACGACGAGTGTCGGCGCCGCCAGCGCTCCAACGTCTCGCGTTCGACGTCGCTCAATTCGATGACCGGGGTCGGTCGTCCAGCTCGGGCCATGGTGTACCTCCGATGTTCGCTTACATCGGAGGTACGCGCTCGTGCGGCAAAAATTCCCAGATCCGCCATATTCCGCGGCGGATCAAGCGGACGGGACACTAGGATGGTAGCGAGCAACGAAGGCTGAGGCGAAGGTACCGTGACCGA
>JBOGFV010000256.1:0-5755 GCA_050743525.1 Acidimicrobiales bacterium | reverse complement strand
GGCTCGACGACCGCGTCCGGACCGGGCAGGAACTCCTCGATGGGGGGCAGGTCGGCCACCGAGTCGATGCCGAGCCGCTCCAAGAACAGGTCGGTGGTGCCGAACAAGACCGGCTGGCCGGGCCCGTCGGCCCGCCCAACCGCCTCGATGTAGCCGCGCTGCTCGAGCAGCTTCACCACCCCTTCGACGTTCACGCCGCGGAGTGACGAGATCTGCACGCGCGAGACCGGCTGGCGGTAGGCGACGATCGCGAGGGTCTCGAGCGCCGCGGTGGACAGGCGATGTGAGACGTCTCGGTTGGCGAACTTCTCGACGTAGAGCGCCTCGTCGGGGTGGGTCTGGAACCGGTACCCGCCGGCCACCTTGGCCAGCACGAAGCCGCGGCCCTCGCGCTCGTAACCGTCGGTCAGCGCCCTGGCGATCTGCTCGATGCGCTCGGCACGCTCCTCGAACAGCTCGGCCATCAGGCTCGAGGGGACCGGCTCGATGGCGGCCATCACGACCGCTTCGATGGCCCGGCGCAGCTCCTCGTCGGTCACCGGCGCTCAGCCGTTGTACTCGTCGAGCACGATCGCGCCGACCCCGACGGTCACGAGGTCCGGGCCCTCGATCCAGCCGATCTGAAGGCGTCCGAAGGTCTCGCCCTGGCCCAAGGTCACCCGCCCGAGCTTGCACAGCTCGAGCAGGGCCAAGAAGCGCACGATCACCTCGATCCGGGTGCCCAGGTGCGCGGTCAGCTCGGCGAAGGTGACGGTGCGGCGACCGGGCAGCTCGGCGGCCAGCTCATCGACCGCCTCGGCGACGGTCAGGGTGTCCACGGTCACGTGCGAGAGGTCGATGCGCTCGACCGGCCGGGCTGCGGTGGCCCGGAGGAAGGCCGCGGCGAGGCGGTCGGGCGTGACCCCGGCCAAGAGATCCGGGGCGTGGACGACGAAGCCATCCTCGAGGCCGGCCTGGCGGGGCGCCGAGCGGGCGGCCGCCTCGGTCATCGCGACCAGGGCGTCGGCGACCGCCGCGTAGGCCCGGCACTCGAGCAGCCTGGACAGGAGCAGGTCCCGTTCGTCCCAGCCGAGCAGCTCGTCCTCGCCCTCGACGTCGTCGGGACCGGGCAGGAGCCGCTGGGACTTGAGCTCGACCAGGATGGCCGCCACCAGGAGGAACTCGGAGACCACATCCATCGAGTAGTCGTCCCGGTGCTCGGCCAGGGCGGCCACGAAGGCGTCGACCACCGGGGCGAGGGGGACATCCAGGACGTCGACCTCGTGGCTCGTGACCAGGTGCAGGAGCAGGTCGATGGGCCCCTCGAACACCGGCGTCGCGACGGAGACGGCCACGCTCCGACCCTACCGAACGGCGCCGCTCGCTTCGCGCACCTCCCCCACCGGTGTCGTGCCCAACAGGTCATAGCATTGGCCATGGCCACGGTCTTTTCGGGGGTCCAGCCCTCGGGCGACTTCCACCTCGGCACCTACCTCGGGGCCTTCCGGAACTGGGTGGCCGCCCAGCACGAGAACGAGGCCTACTTCTGCGTGGTCGACCTCCATGCCATCACCCTCGAGATCGACCCCGAGGAGCTGCGCCGCCGGACCCTGGAGGCGGCCGTGGCCTGCCTGGCCGTCGGCCTCGACCCCGACGTGGTCACCCTGTTCGTCCAGAGCCACGTCCCCGAGCACGCCCGGCTGGCCTGGCTCCTCGAGTGCACCGCCACCATGGGCGAGCTGTCGCGGATGACCCAGTTCAAGGAGAAGAGCGCCGGCAACGACTCGGTCCGGGCCGGCCTGTTCACCTACCCCGTCCTGATGGCCTCCGACATCCTCCTCTACCAGGTCGACCAGGTCCCGGTGGGCGACGACCAGCGCCAGCACCTCGAGCTCACCCGGGACGTGGCCATCCGCTTCAACCACCGCTATGGGGAGACCTTCAAGATCCCCCGGGCGACCATCCCCAAGGTCGGCGCGCGGATCATGGACCTCCAGCACCCCGAGAACAAGATGTCCAAGTCGGTCGACTCACCCCTCGGCACGGTCGGGATGCTCGATGAGCCGAAGGACATCGAGCGCAAGGTCAAGCGGGCCGTCACCGACACCGAGACGGCCGTCGTCTACGACCCCGTCAACAAGCCCGGCGTCTCCAACCTGCTCGAGCTGCTGGCCGCCGCGACCGGGGTCGACGTGAAGGAGGCGGCGGCCCGCTACGACTCGTACGGGCCGCTCAAACAGGACGTGGCCGACGCGGTGATCGCGATGCTGGCCCCGGCGCGGGAGCGGACCGCCGAACTCAACGCCGACCTCGGCGAGGTCGAGCGGATCCTGGCCGCCGGGGCAGACCGGGCCCACGAGGTTGCGGCCGTCACCTACGAGCGCGCCGCCACGGCGATGGGCCTGTGGTCCTGAGGTCCTGAGCCGCTAGTAGACGCGGACCCCGAGGACCCGCAGCCACCAGTTCTGGGTCGAGATGGCGAAGTGTCCGATCAGCGAGGTGTGGCCGTCGGGGATGATCGACGCCAGCACCACCACGATGAGGACCAGCGGCAGCGTGTAGCGGCGCAGGTTGAGGTAGTGCGGCCACCATCGCCCGGGCAGCAGGCGCTCGAGCAGCACCGAGCCGTCGAGCGGCGGGATCGGGATCATGTTGAACACGGTGAGCCAGACGTTGACCAGCCCGAGGTAGATGAGGATGAGCACCCACAACGGCGGCGCCTCGAACCCGTTGGCGATCCGCACCCCACCGAAGAGGTGGAACAGGACCGCCGAGATCACGCAGAGGACCACGTTCACCGCCGGGCCGGCCAGCGACACCAACACCCCGTGGTTGCGGGGGCTGCGCAGCTTGGCCACGTTGACCGGGACCGGCTTCGCCCACCCGAAGAACCCGTAGCCGCCCCAGATCATGAGCAGCGGCACGATGATCGTGCCGACCACGTCGATGTGGGCGAGCGGGTTGAGGGTGAGGCGCCCCATCCGTTTGGCGGTGTCGTCGCCGAAGATGAGCGCGACCCAGCCGTGCGCGACCTCGTGCAGGATGATCGAGGGGATGAGCACGCAGAACAGCACCACCTCGGTGCGGTTGATGCTGTGGGCGCGGGCCAGCAGAAGGGCGACACCGAGCCCGATCAGCGCCCAGATGGCGGTGCGGGGCGAGTAGGCCCGCCTCCGGGTCGGTGGGGCCGGAGGCGGCCCGCCCATCGATCGGGGGCCCGGGGTGGTGCCGGGCGGGTAGTAGTACCCCCCGCCGCGGCCGTACGGGCCCGATCCCGGCGGGGCGTTGCCGGGGCTGTCCTGTCTGGGCGGGGGGTTGCCGTCGCCCTCGCGACGGGGCCCCGGCCACCAGTGGGACGGGTCGCTCATGGCGCTACCCCTTGGAGGCGCACGTGATGCAGAGCTGGGCGGCCGGCATGGCCTCCAGGCGGGCCGGGCTGATCGGCTGACCGCAGCGGGCGCAGTTGCCGTAGGTCCCCTTGTCCACCCTCTCGAGGGCCGCCTCGACCTCGGTCAAGGCGTCCTTCAGCTCCCCGGCCAGGGCCTCCACCTCGCCACGCTCCGCCGTGACTTGGGAGGTGTCGGCGAAGTTGGAGTCGTAGTTGAGCGAACCGGTGTCCCCATGGCCGAGCTCGGTGAGCTGGCGCGCCAGGCCGGCCCGCTCGCCCTCGAGGGTGGCGCGGAAGGCGGCCAGGGTTGGTTCGGAGGTGGAGGCGTCACTCGCCACGGCGACCAGCCTAGAGGTTCGGTTCCACCCCGGAGACTCAGCCAGAACCGGCTCGATCCCCTGGTCGCGCCCGTGCTCAGGCGCTCCGCGCCGCCCGGCCGCCGGCCCGCGGGTGGGCCGATTCGTAGGCGGAGCGCAGGTGCTCGGCGGAGACCTTCGTGTACAGCTGGGTGGTCCCGATCGACACGTGGCCGAGCAGCTCCTGGACGACGCGGATATCGGCGCCGTGGGCGAGCATGTGGGTCGCGCAGCTGTGCCGGAGCGCGTGGGGGCTCACCGCCCGCCGGATGCCGGCCTCCCGGGCCCGTGCCGCGACCACCTCGAACGCGCCCTGGCGACTGAGCCGGCCGCCCCGCAGGTTGAGGAACACCGCCTCGGCGTCGTCACGGCGGCGCCAGCGGGCCGGGGCCAGAGCGCCCCGGCCGAGCTCGTTGAGCCACGCGTCGATGGCCCGGGCGCACATCGTGCCGACCGGCACGATCCGCTCCTTCGACCCCTTCCCATAGAGCCGGATGAGCCCCTCTCCCCCGGCCAGGTCGGCGAGGTCGAGACCGACCGCCTCGCTGATCCGCGCGCCGGTGCCGTAGAGCAGCTCGAGCAGCGCCCGGTCCCGACGCGAGCGCGGGTCACCGGCTTGGACGGTCGAGAGCAGCCGCGCGATCTCGTCCTCGGTGAGCGCCTTGGGGAGCCGGCTCGGCAACCTGGTCCCGCCCACCTCGGCGGTCGGGTCACCCGGGGCCCGGCCGTCGTCGACCAGGAATTGGTGGAGGCCCCGGAGCACCGACTGGGCCCGGGCGATCGAGGCGGGGCCGTGGCCGCTCGCCCGCAGCGCCGCGAGATGCTCCTCGACGTCGGCCATAGTCGCGTCGGCGACCGTTCTTCCCCGCTCGAGGAGGGTGGCCTCGTAGGCGGCCAGGTCGCGCCGATAGGCCCGGACGGTCAGCTCGGCGCGGCCCCGCTCGACGGTCAGCCAGGACAGGAACTCCTCGGCGTCGATCGAGAGGGGGGCGCCCGGCATCTCAGCGGTCCCGCGATTCCAGCGCCCGGGCCGCCAGCGCCACCGCGGCGATGGTTGGCGCGTCGATGAGCTCGCCGTTGGCGGCCATGGTGACCACGTCGTGGAGCGCCACCCGCTCGACGACCATGGCCCGCTCCTCGGGGCCGACCCGATCGATCGGGACCTCGGTGAGCCCGGTGGCCAGGTAGGCGCGGGTGACCTGGTCGGTGACCCCGGGCGACACCGGCAAGGGGGCCAGGCACTCCCAGTGGGCGGCCGCCAGGCCGACCTCTTCGGCGAGCTCCCGCCGGGCGGTCGCCTCGGGCTCCTCACCCTCGACGTCGCAGGTCCCGGCGGGCATCTCCAGGACCCCCCGTCCCATCGGCCCCCGGAACTGGCGCACCAGGGTCACGGTGCCGTCGTCGTGGAGGGCGATCACCCCCACCGCACCCGGGTGCTTGGTGTACTCGCGCTCGAACTCGTCGCCGTCGGGACCGCGGAAACGGGCCCGTTCCATCGAGACGCGCGTGCCGCGCCAGACGATCTCTCTCTGGAGCGTCTCGAACAGCGATCCGATGTCGTCCGGCGAGGCCATCGGGGACCCCCGCTCAGTGGAGGTCGAGCTCGATGAGGTGCGGCTCGCGGCCCTCGGCCCGCTCCAGCGACGCGGCCACCAGCTCCCGGAACAGCGGGTGGGGCCGATCGGGCCGGCTCTTGAACTCCGGGTGGCCCTGGGTCCCCACCCAGAACGGGTGGCCCGGGAACTCCACGAATTCGACCAGCCGGCCGTCCGGCGACTGCCCGGTGCAGGCCAGCCCGGCGGCCTCCAGCCGGGTCCGGTAGCGGGAGTTGACCTCGTAGCGGTGGCGATGGCGCTCCGAGACCACCTCGGTGCCGTAGATCTCGGCGACCTGGCTGCCCGGCGTGAGCTTGGCCACGCAGGCGCCGAGGCGCATCGTGCCGCCCATGTTGACCACCTTGAACTGCTCGTCCATCAACGCGATGACCGGGTGCGGAGTGGCCGAGTCACACTCGAGCGAGTGGGCCCGCTCC
>JBOGFV010000255.1:0-2817 GCA_050743525.1 Acidimicrobiales bacterium | reverse complement strand
GAGATGTACCCGGGCTTCGCCAAGACCGCGCGCGACGAGGGCTTCGAGGAGGTCGCCGAGTGGCTCGAGACCCTGGCCAGGGCAGAGAAGTCCCACGCCGGCCGGTTCGCGAAGGGGCTCGAGTCGGTCTCGTGAGCGCGGCCGCCGGGCACCCGACGCGTCCGCTCCAGCTCGACGACATCGCGGACCTGCGCGCCTACGAGCGCGTCCGTGACGACTACCGGCGCCGGGTCATCGAGCTCAAACGACGACGGCGGGTGCCACTCGGGGCGGTCGTCTCACTGGTCTTCGAGAACGCCGAAACGGTCCGGTTCCAGGTCCAGGAGATGGCCCGGGCCGAGCGGATCACCACCGACGAGGGGATCCTGCGTGAGCTCGACGTCTACAACCGGCTCCTACCGGGCAACGGCGAGCTGTCGGCGACATTGTTCATCGAGCTCACCAGCGACGCCGAGCTGCGGGAGTGGCTGCCCAAGCTGGTCGGCATCGAGACTGCCATCGGGATCGAGCTGGCCAGCGGGGCGGTGGTGGCCAGCGTGCCGGAGCGCTCCCACGCTGAGGCCCTGACCCGCGAGGAGACCACCCCGGCCGTCCACTACGTCCGGTTCGCCTTCGCGCCGGCGCAGGTCACGGCCCTGGCCGAGGGCCCCGCCGCCCTGGTGGCCAGGCACCCCGCCTACCAGGCCCGCACCCCCCTCGACGACGACACCAGGACCGAACTGGCTGTCGATCTGGCCGAGCGGCTCCCTTTGGCGCCCCCCGGTTGACGGGGCTGCGAGCGCGGTCACGATGTTTGCCCAGGTGGGGATCCCGGGGCTCGCAACGAGCACCGGACAAAAGTTGGGCATTGGAGAGTCGGCGCTCCCGACTCCCAGCCCGCCGGCTGTCGGTGCTCCTCCTCTTGGCCTGCGTTGTTTCCTCGGGCTCTCTGCCTGCAGCTCCTCGTCGGGACTAGGGACCGTCGAAGGTCGGCTCAGGGGCGTGGGAGGTCCTCCGGGGGCGGGCCGGTTTCGCCATTCCGGCACCGTCACGCTTCGGGGTGTGCCAGGGACCTACACAATCAAGGTCGGCGTATCGGGCCGATTCACCCGCCATGTCCCGGCCGGCACGTACAGGGTGAGCGGTCGCAGCCCATCGTTCAACGGTGGAGGGCTTCGGTGCCTGGGTTCCGAGGTCCGCGTCGAGTCGGGGCGCGTGGCCCGCACGACCGTGAATTGTCAGCTCAAGTGATTCCCGAGTCGACCAGCAGCTTTCTATGAGTCCCGCCTCCGTGAGTCCAGGCCGGGGCTGAGCCCGGAGGGCGCTCACCAGGGGATTTCTGGCCCTCTGGACGAATCTGACCTTTACAGCGGCAGCTGGCCTGGGCCATAATTCCGATTCGGCTGATTTTCCCGATCCCCCCGGGTTTGGGCCGATCGGCGGAGCTAGACCAAAAAACCCCTTTGACAAGGATATTTCCAATGAGTGCCACCACGTGGCGCAAGCGTGCCGCTTGCCGGGGTCTCGACGCCGAGATCTTCTTTCCCGGTACCGACGAAGAGGCCGACTCGGCCGAGGCAAGGGCGATCTGCGCCGTCTGCCCGGTGCGGGAGGCATGCCTCGAGCATGCCCTGGGCTCTCGCGAGCGCGAGGGCATCTGGGGCGGCACCACGGAACGGGAGCGCCGGCGGATCGTCCGGCAGCGCCGCAAGTCGGCCTGAGCTGACCCGCGGCGCCGTCGCGCCGCCCTTGATCCGGAGAGGCGCCAGGTATCGTGCGCCCTGATGGACTTCGACCTGGCCCCCGAGCTCGGGGCGCTTCGTGACAGCGTGCGCAAGCTCGCGCGCGACAAGGTGCAGCCCCGGGCCAGGGAGATCGACAAGTCCGGCGAGTACCCGGCCGACCTCTTCGATGTCTTCCGGGACGCCGGCTTGTTGGGCCTCTGCATCCCCGAGGACCTCGGGGGGTCGGGCGCGGGCATCCTCGGGCTGACCCTGGCGATCGAGGAGGTGGCCAAGTACTCCAACACGGCCGCCCTCATGCTGCTCCTGACCCGGCTCCCGACCGGCCCGGTCATGATCGCGGGCAGCGACGAGCAGAAGCACAAGTACCTGCCCGGGATCGCCGACGGGTCGCAGCGGGCCGCCTTCGGGCTGTCCGAGCCCCAGGCCGGGAGCGACGTGATGGGGATGCGGACCCGGGCGGTCCCGGACCCCGACACCAAGGACGGCTGGGTGCTGACCGGCGGGAAGTGCTGGATGTCGGGGGTGGCCGAGGCCGACTGGTACACGGTGTTCGCCAAGACCGCCGAGCCGACCAGCCGCGCCCATGACTCGATCACCGCCTTCATCGTCGAGCGCCGCTGGGACGGCGTGTCGGTGGGCCGGCGCGACCACAAGATGGGCGTCCGGGGCGTCGACACCGGCGAGCTCGTGCTCGACGGGGTCCGGGTGCCGCCCGAGAACGTGATCGGCGAGGTCGGCGGGTTCCGCCTGGCCATGCTGGGGCTCAACTCGATGCGCCCGATCGTGGCGGCGCGCGGCATCGGCCTGGCCGAGGGCGCGCTCATGTACGCGACGGACTACTTGAAGCAGCGCCAGGCCTTCGGCAAGACCATCGCCCACTTCCAGGGCATCCAGTGGGAGATCGACAAGTGCGCCGTCGAGATCGAGGCGGCCCGCCTGCTCAGCTATCGGGCCGCCGTGCTGGCCGACCAGGGCAAGTTCACCAAGGAGTTCGTGCCGTACTTGTCGATGGCCAAGTACCACTCCACCGAGCTGGCCGTGCGGGCCTCGGGCCTGTGCGTCCAGCTGCTCGGGGCGGCCGGCTACATGGAGG
>JBOGFV010000254.1:0-3471 GCA_050743525.1 Acidimicrobiales bacterium | reverse complement strand
GGACGGTGAGGATGTGGCGCGGCAGGGCGGGGTCGGACTCCACCTTTGTCCGCAGGCGGCGGATGTGGACGTCGACCAGCCGCCCGTAGCCGAAGTAGTCGTAGCCCCGGACCCGGTCCAGCAGCTGCTCGCGAGTCAGCACCTTGTTGGGGTTGGTCGCGAGCTCGCACAGGAGTCGGAACTCGGTGCGGGTGCAGTGCACGTCCTCACCGTCGTGGTGCCGGAGCTCGCCCTGCTCGGGAATCAGCTCGAGGTCGCCGAAGGTGAGGACGCGCGGCTCCTCCTCGGCCGGCCGGGCCCGCCGCAGGAGCGCCCGGATGCGGGCGCCCAGCTCCTTGGCCACGAAAGGCTTGGTGACATAGTCGTCGGCGCCGGCCTCAAGCCCGGCCACGATGTCGTGGGTGTCGGTGCGGGCGGTGACCATGATGATCGGCACCGCGCTCTGGCGCCGCAGCGCCCGGCAGCACTCGAACCCGTCCATGCCCGGCAGCATGAGGTCGATCAGGGTGACGTCGGCGGCCTGGGCCGCGAAGTGATCGAGGGCCTCTTCGCCGCTGCCGACGTCGTCGACCTCGTAGCCCTCCTCTTCCAGGGCGAGGCGCATCGACGAGCGGATCCGCTCGTCGTCCTCGACCACCAGGATGCGGCTGCTCATCGCCTCGTCTCGTTCGTAGGCCGGGCACCACGACGCACGCCGGGAGCCCCGGTTCGTCTCGGCCGATCATGCCATAGTCGACCTTTCGGGCACTCCGCCGGGCGCACCGTCGCTCGCCCGTGACGCGCCCGATGACCCTCCCTACCAGCGAGAATCCTCGGGCCTAGCGTGGATCTCATGTCGGACGCCGCTGACGCGCAGATCGGGGACACCCCCGAGCTGTCGGCGGCGTGGGAGTTCGACGGCTTCGCGCGCTCGCTCGGCGGGCGGGCCGCCGCGACCCGGCGCGCCTATGCCGCCGACCTGGTCGCCTTCGCCGAGTGGGCTGCGCGAGCCGGGGTCTCCGACCCCGGTCGGGTCGACCGGATCCTGCTGCGCCGGTACCTGGCGTTCCTGGCCACCCGCCGCTACGCCCGGGCCTCGGTGGCCCGGAAGGCGGCGGCGTTGCGGGCCTATTTCTCTTGGTGTCGTCGACGGGGGCTGATCGGGAACGACCCGGCCCGAGCGCTCTCGGCCCCCAAGTCGTCGGGTCGGCTGCCGCGGGTCCTGTCGCACCGGGAGCTCGACCGCCTCCTCGACCCGTCGCGGCTGGTCGTGCAAGGCGAGGACCCGGCCGCCGCGGCCACCCGGCTGCGCGACACCGCGGTGCTCGAGCTTCTCTACGCCGCGGGGCTCCGAGTGGCCGAGCTGTGCGGGCTCGACCGGGGTGGGCTCGACCTCCGGCACCGGATCGTCACCGTGACCGGCAAGGGAGACAAGGAACGCCAGGTCCCCATCCACGACCGGGCCGCCGAGGCGCTCGAAGCATGGCTGAAGGGTGGCCGGGCGCTCCTGAACAAGCCGGACAGCCCGCCGGAGGCGGTGTTCCTCAACCGGGTCGGCCACCGGCTGGGGCCCCGCGACGTCCGTCGCATCCTCGACCGGCGCTCGCCGGTTCCGACCCACCCCCACGCCCTACGGCACTCCTTCGCCACTCACCTCCTCGACGGCGGAGCCGACTTGCGGGTGGTCCAGGAGCTACTCGGGCACTCGAGCCTCCAGACCACCCAGGTGTACACCCACGTCAGCAAGGAGCGACTGGTCTCGGTGTACAAGGGGACGCACCCGAGGGCCTAGTGTCCCGTCCGGCTGTTTCATCGCGAAATATCTCGAAAGCGGGAATTTTCGTGCTGGCCACGCGTACCTCCGATGTAAGCGAACATCGGAGGTACATCATGGCCAGAGCTGGACGACCGACGCCGGTCATCGAACTGAGTGAGACCGAACGCGACACCCTCGAGCGATGGGTGGGCCGACACTCCTCCGCGCAGGCCTTGGCGTTGCGGTCGCGCATCGTCTTGGCCTGTGCCGAAGGCGCCACCAACGCGCAGGTGGCTGCGGCACAGCGGGTGCACCCGGCCACGGTGTCGAAGTGGCGGCATCGCTTCGTCGCCGACCGCCTCGAAGGACTCGTCGATGCACCCCGGCCCGGAGCGGTTCGCACCATCGCCGATGAGACCATCGAGGCGGTGATCGTCGACACGCTCGAATCCACCCCAGGCGAGGACACCCACTGGTCCACGCGGGGTCTGGCCGCCAAGCACGGGATCTCCAAGACCACCGTGGCCGAGATCTGGCGGGCCTTCGGCCTCAAGCCCTGGCAGCACGACAGCTTCAAGGTGTCTCCTGATCCGGACCTGGTGGAAAAGGTCCGCGACCTGGTGGGGCTGTACATGAACCCCCCCGACGCGGCCGCGGTGTTCGCCGTGGACGAGAAGCCCCAGATCCAGGCCCTCAATCGCACCGCGCCGACGCTGCCCATGTTGCCCACGACTCCGGCCCGAGCGACCCACGACTACGAGCGCAACGGCACCGTGGACCTCTTCGCCGCGCTCGACATGGCCCGGGGCACCGTCATTTCCGACATCCGCAAGAGCCACAACCAAGACGACTTCATCGCCTTCTTGAACAAGATCAACCGCGACGTGCACATCATCTTGGACAACTTGAGTACCCACAAGACGCCCAAGGTGCAGCGCTGGCTCTTGCGGCACCGTCGCTTCCATCTCCACTTCACGCCGACCTACGGGTCGTGGATGAACATGGTCGAACGTTGGTTCTCCGCGCTCACCACCAAGAAGCTGCAACGCTCCGCCCATCGCAGCGCCAAAGAACTCGCCGCCGACATCGTGGCGTGGGTGGACAAATGGAACGAGAACCCCACGCCCTTCGTGTGGCACAAGAGCGCCGAGCAGATCCTCGAGCGCCTTGCTGGCTACTGCGCAGCCATCAACGAGAACGCCAGCGCATGACACCATCAATTACACGGTCCTTCAACCGGACGGGACACTAGAGGATCTTCGAGCGATCGACCAAGACCGGTCAGCTCGTAGACGGTGGCCGTCGCAACGCGGCCAGGATCGAGGTGACGCACGACCAACCCATCGCGTTCGGCTCTTCGGAGCGTTTCGGTGAGCACTTTGTGCGAGATGCCATCGAGGGCGTCGTCAATGTCCTGATAACGGCGACCACCATCGACTAGTTCGTCCAGTACCGCCAAGGTCCAACGCCCGGCAAGCAGCCGCGCCAGAGGGCTTGACGACTGATACCGACTGGTCATTGGTCGCCGACTTCTAGGCACGCTGGTACCGCCGGCACGAAGTCGCCCGAGCTCATGCCGTGCAGATACATCAGTGGGATCTGACGTGATGGCCGGGGCGACGAGTGTGGTTGGGAGTCGCGGTCCCTGCAGACGGCACAGGCGAGACTTCGCTCACGCGTCGTGGGCGAGGCTGCTTGACAGCTCGCGATAGGCGTCCGCCTGAGCGAGGAGATCC
>JBOGFV010000253.1:0-17740 GCA_050743525.1 Acidimicrobiales bacterium | reverse complement strand
AAGCCGGGGAAGTTCTCGACGTCGGTGGTGAGCATGAGCTGGCCACCGGGCTGGTCGGAGGTCGACGACGGCTCGCCCTCGATGAGGACGGGGGCGAGCTGGGCCCGGGCGGCGTAGATGGCCGCGGTCAGCCCGGCGGGGCCGGACCCGGCGATCAGGACCTTGCGGCGCTCGGTCACCGGCGGTCGCTCAGCGGGCGGCGCGGCGGTGGGTCCGCAGCCGCCAGAGGACCAGCCCGGCGGCGGCGCACACCGTGCCGAAAAGGGCGTCCGAGGCCCACACCCGGCCACCGAAGGCGTAGACGTCGAGGAGGCGGACGAGCGCGATCGCGAGGAACACCAGGACGACGAGCGAGAGGAAGGCGATGAGGATGCCGAACACCACGGCCCGCCCGGCGATCAGGGCCGGCCGGACCACCCTGTCGTGGACCGCGTCGACCACCGTGTCGACGGTGTCGAGGGCGCGGTTGGACCACTCCTCGGTGCTGGGCGAGGGCGCGGCCCGCGAATCGGTGTCCTCGGCCATGGGGGCGAGGTTAGTCGGCGGCCCCCGATGGAGAGCCGCTGGTCAGGGCCTCAGGCGGGCACTTGGTAGCAGACGCCGATGGTGCCGGGCCCGGTGTGGGTCCCGACGACCGAACCGAGGTCGACGGTGAGGATGCCGCCCCGGCCGACCTCGAGGTCGCTCACCATCTCCTTGAACTTGTCCAGGTCCGGGGCGGCCCCGTCACACAGCGCCAGGCGTTCGAACGGGGCGGCGTCGCGCAGCTTGGAGGCCATGTACTCCAGGCTCCGGGTCCGGGTCCGCTGCTTGGACTCCTCGTCGACGATGCCGTCGTTCACCACGATGACCGGCTTGATCGAGAGCATCGAGCCGAGCATCGCCCTGGCCTTGCCGATCCGGCCGCCCCGCTGGAGATGCTCCAGGGTGTCGATGACCCCGTAGACGGTGGTCCGTGCCGCCGCGTCCTGGGCGACCCGGACCACGTCGTCGGCCGAGGCGCCGTTGGCGGCGGCCTCGGCGGCGGCCAGGACGACCAGGCCCTGGCCCATGGTCACGGTCCGGGTGTCGATCACCCGGACGTCGAAGCCCGAGATGGCCTGCGCGGCGGTCTGGGCCGACTGGTGGGTCCCCGAGGACAGGTCGGCCGAGATGGTGAGGCACACCGCGGCGGCGCAGCCGTCCTGGCGGGCCCCCTCGTAGGCGGCCTGGAACTTGCCGGGCGGGGGAGCGGAGGTCTCGGGGAGGGTCGGGCTCGACGCGCAGCGCTTCCAGAACTCGGTGGCGTCGATCTCCTCGCGGTCGACGAGCTCCTCGTCGCCGAACCGGATGCTCAGTGGCACGACGACGATGCCATGGTCGTCGGCCAGCGCCGCGGTCAGGTCGCAGGCGCTGTCGGTGACGATGCGGACGCCGGCCATGGGCACCTTCTCTCCTGGGGCTGGCGATGAGTTTGCCACCTGCCGCTCACCACGGCCGGGGGGGCCGACCAAAGCGATCGCGCCTGGCCTGCCGGCGGTCCTGGGAGGCCATCAGCGCGGCGGTGCCGCCGTAGGCGAGGACGCCGGCGGCCACCGAGCCGAGCACCCGCACCAGGAGGCCGAGGCCGTGGGTGGCTCCCGAGAGGTTGGACGCCAACAGCACCACCACCCCCATGACGGCGGTGGACAGCGCCGAACCCCGCAGCGGCGCCCAGGCGCGCCGCCCGCCCAGGTGCCCAAGCCAGCCCCGCAGCACCGCGACCCCGAGCACCGCGGCAGCGCTGTAGGCGACCGACAGGGAGACGGCCAAACCGCGCACGCTCATCGAGTGCACCAACGCGAGGGCCAGCACCACGTTGATGGTGTTCTCGACGAGGTAGAGCCAGAACGCGACCTTGGTGCGCTGCATCGACTGCAGCGCCCGAACCACGAACAGGAAGCTGCAGAATCCGGGGAGGCCGGCAGCCAGGATGGCCAAGGCGGCGCCGGCGTCGGCGGTCTGCTGCGGCTTGGCCGCGCCGTGGCCGAGCAGGAGCGCGATGGCCGGCTTGGCCAAGATGAGCAGGCCGACCGAGGCGGGCAGGATGATCGACAGCACGGCGCGCAGCCCGCCCGTGAAGCGCCGCCGGAAGGCGTCGACGTCCGAGAGCGCCCAGAACCGCGAGAGGTCCGGCGTCACCGCGCTCATCACCGACACTGCGACCACCGCGTAGGGCATCTGCATGAACGCGTACGCGTAGGTGTACGACGACACGGTCGCGTCGCCCTTCGCGCCGACGGCCAGGGCCAGCACCACCCACAGGGCGATCTGGTTGGCCACCACGAAGCCGAACGTCCACAGCCCGAGCCGGAGGACGGTGCGGACGGCCTCGTGGCCCGGGTCCCAGTGCAGGCGGACGCGGCCCAGGCCGGCTCGGGCGTAGCTGGGGGCCAGGAGGAGGGCCTGGACGAGCACCCCGGCCGTGGTCCCGACCCCCAGCAGGACCAGCTGGTGGCCCTGGGACAGCGCCGAGTGCAGGGACGGGTTGGGCTCGACGTGCCGGAACCACAGCAGCACGGCGATGCAGACGAGGTTGTTGGCCACCGGCACCCACGTCGGCGCCCCGAAGCGCTGGCGGGCGTTCAAGAGCGCGGTGGCCAGGCTGAACAGTCCATAGAAGAAGACTTGGGGGACGAACCAGCGCAAGAGGTCGACGGCGACGGCGCGCTCGCTGGCCAGGGTGGCCGCCGAAAGCTGGGCGGTGTGACCGAAGGCGGTGAACGCGTCGATCAAGAACGGAGCCAGCAGCCAGAACGCCACCGTCGCGGCGGCCAGCACCGCCATCGCCAGGGTGACCACCGCCGAGATGGCCCGCCACGCCTCGGCGGGAGAGCGGGTCGACAGGCGGTCCACGAACACCGGGATGAAGGTGGCCGACAGCACGCCCCCAAGGACGATGTCGTAGAGCATGTTCGGGGTGGTGTTGGCCAGGTTGTACGCGTCGACCAGGTGGTGGAAGCCGAGCGCGTAGGCGAGGGCCACGATCCGGCCCACCCCGGTCAGGCGGGAGACGGCGGTGCCGGCGGCCATGGCGAGGGTGGCCCGGCCGAGCCCCCGCCCCCCGGCGCCGCCCTTGGTTCCCCCTTCGGCCGCCGCGGTTTCGCTCACGGCGTGACCCGGGTGACCCGGCCGTGGCGCTGGGCCCGCCCCTTCCGCCAGGTGCGGGCCCACCACCCCAGCAGGACCATCGCGGCGATCAGCGTGAGCACGATGCCGACGATCGAGGTGGCGGTGGACCGCACGGTCAGGCTTCCCTTGGCGATGAGCAGCGACCCGTCCGGCGACGTGAGCTTGAACGCAAGCGGGAGATCACCGGTGGTGCGGGCCCGGACCTCGACCGTCGTCGAATTGGTCGGATGGTCGATGTGCACCTTGCGGGTCAGGCCTTGGGGGAACTGCAGCTTTGCGCTCGAAAGGGACAGCGTCGCGTTGAGCCGGTAGCCGGCCGAGGAGACGATCGTGATGGGGATCGAGGCGGTGCGGGCGGTGAGGGTCACCGTGTTGCGGAGCACCTGGATGGCGCCGAGGACGCCGGCCAGTTGCCGCTCGAACGAGGCGATCCCGTTGCGCTGGGCCGACGGGCTGAGCTGGCTCGACTCCGACGCCAGCAGCAGGTCCTCCAGTTGGTTCTCGACGGCCGGGTGAGCCGGCGCGACGGCGGACTGGAATCCGTCGATCTGGCGGCGGGCCCCGACGATCGACGCGGCCAGCGCGCCCGAGATGCGCTCGCCGGTCTCGCCCGTGGTCAGGTGACGGGTGGTTGACGCCTCGTTGCCGCCGACCGGCACCAGCGTGAAGAACTGCGGGAGGGTGACGGTGGAGACCACTGGGCTGTCGGCCAGGCCGGCCAGCAGCGCCGCCACGAAGCGCGGGTCGGGGTTCCACCCGTAGGGCGGGACGGCGATCACCCCGCGCGTCGCGTGGGGGTGGGGGAGCTCGGACTGGATCATGGCCAGGTCGGCCAGCAGCTGGTTGGCGGCCAGCACGGGGTCGCGGTGCCCGGCGCCGAAATAGCTGGACAGCTGGGTGTCCGAGACGGCGGCGGTGAGATCGGTGCCGTGGCCGGTCGAGAGCCGGAAGGGTTGCGACCACGTGGCGTGCTGTTCGCTCTGGGTGGCCAGATCGGTATCGGGGAGCACGACTGCCTTCGCCTGGGCGAGCCGCAGCCCTTGGGCGACCGCGGGGCCGACCGGGCCGTCGGTCACCCAGATGTCGTCGTCGGGCTGGTCGGTTGCCGGCAGGCCGTTGAGCACCGGGGCGAGCACCGTCTGGGCCCGCTTGGTCTGCCCGGTGATCTCGGTGGTGACGCCGGCCTGGCTGAGCGAGCCCAGATTGACCGGCACGTACGGCTCGGCCAGCAGGTGGTGGGTCGGACTCGCCGCCAGGGTGCGCAGGCCGGCCAGGGCGAGGCGGGCCGCTTGGGCGCCGCTGTTCTCCAGCGCCTCGACGGTGGCGGGACTGGGTGCGACCGTGGCCTGGACGTTGGGGCTCTGGACCAGCGCGGCGATCAGCTCGGTGAGGTTGCGGACCTGGCCCTCGTCCGGCCTGGCGACGGCGCGGTCGAGCGGGACGCCGACGACGAGGTCGAGCGGCGCCGACACGGTTGCGACCCAGGAGAAGAGGAGCGGGTCGGTACTGCGCTGCTCCGCGTAGCTGAGATAGGTGGTCAGGTGCGCGATCGCGGTGCCGTCCGCCCCGAACAGCTGGACCACCACCGGGTAGACCCCGGAGCACACACCGGTGCCGACCGCGCAGCGCTCACCGGAGGTGCCCCGGACGTCGACGGTATCGGAGCCGGCCGGCTGCGGGCTCCCGGCCACGATCGTCGCGCTGAGCTGGTAGCCGCCGCCCGCGACCGTCCTGAGCGAGGACACTGGCTGGGGGGCGACGGTCTGCATGAGCCCGGTCGGAGAGTTGGTCAGTGTCTGCTCGAAGGAACCCCGCGTGGAGAGCTTGGAATAGAAGGAGAGACCGAGCTCGGCCCCGGCCGGCAGCGGGCCGGCCACCTTGACCGAGATTGCGAATGGGGCCGGACTGCCCGGGGCAGCGGGGGTGACGCTCGGGCTCTGGCGGAGCAATTGGAGGGTCGGCGCGGCTCCGGCGGCGGCCGATGCGGCCGGCGGGACGGTGAGCAGCGCCCCGCCGATGGCCAGCGCCGCCGCGAACGTGCGAGCGGCACGGCGCAACAACACCGAGCAACGCTAACCGGTCGCGGCCCTTCGACCGGGGTCCACTACCGTGGAGCGGTGTCGCCGACCGTTCCGGAGCGGTTTGGCCATCTCGTCGAGGCCACCCGCGACCTCGCCGGCCTCTTCGATCGGGCCGACCGGCGGATCTACCTGGTCGGAGGGTCGGTGCGCGACGCCCTGGTCCGGGGGCGCCATGGTGAGGCGCCGGTGGCCGACGAGGGCTTCGACCTCGACCTGACCACCGATGCGCGACCCGACGAGATCGAGCGGCTCGTCTCGGGCTGGGCCGACACCGTGTGGACCCAAGGGGCCCGGTTCGGCACCGTCGGGTGCGTCCGGGCGGGGCGGCGCTACGAGATCACGACGCACCGGGCCGAGGTCTACCGGCCCGACTCCCGCAAGCCCGAGGTGAGCTTCGGCGACGACATCGACCACGACCTCTCGAGGCGAGATTTCACCGTCAACGCGATGGCGTTGCGGCTGCCGGACCTCCAGCTGATCGACCCGTTCGACGGCCTGGGCGACCTGGCCGCCGGGGTGCTGCGGACCCCACTGGCTCCCGAGGTCTCTTTCTCTGACGACCCGCTGCGGATGCTGCGGGCGGCCCGGTTCGTCGCCGGGTACGGCCTCAAGCCGGTCGACGACCTGGTCGAGGCGGTCCGCACCGGGCATGAGCGCCTGGCCATCGTCTCGGCCGAGCGGATCCAGGGCGAGCTCGATCGGTTGGTCATGGTCGAGACCCCTTCGATCGGCCTGTGGTTCGCGGTCGACACCGGCCTGGCTGCCGATTTCCTGCCCGAGCTGCCGGCCCTGGCCCTCGAGCAGGACCCGATACACCGGCACAAGGACGTGCTTGCCCACACCCTGGCAGTCGTCGACCGAACCTCGAAGGACCGGGTGTTGCGCCTGGCCGCGTTGTTCCACGACGTCGGCAAGCCCAAGACCCGCGCCTTCGCGCCGGGTGGGGTGGTCACCTTCCACCACCACGAGATGGTCGGGGCCCGCATGACCCGGGAGCGCCTGGAGGCGCTCCGGTACCCCGGCGACGACGTCGACACGGTCACCCGGCTGGTCGAATTGCACCTGCGGTTCCACACCTATCAATTGGGGTGGACCGACCGGGCGGTGCGGCGCTACGTCCGGGACGCCGGCCCCTTGCTCGACCGACTGAACGAGCTCACCCGGTGCGACTGCACCACCCGCAACGCCGCCAAGGCGCGGGCGCTGGGGCGGCGGATGGACGAGCTGGAGCGCAGGATCGTGGAGCTGCGCGAGCGCGAGGAGCTCGACGCGATGCGCCCGGACCTGGACGGCAACCGGGTGATGGAGCTGCTCGGGGTCGGGCCGGGGCCGGCGGTCGGGCGGGCCCTCGACTTCCTGCTCGAGCTCCGGATCGAGGAAGGCCCGCTCGGCGAGGAGGAGGCCTCTCGCCGGCTGCTCGCGTGGTGGGCGGAGCAGCCGGCGGGCTGAGCCGCCTCAGTCCTCCGGCCAGACCCCCGCGTCGCCGCCCGCCGCGAACGAGTCGACCATCTCGCGAGCGGCTTCGTCCCGGTATTGCACCGGCGGGGACTTCATGAAGTACGCGGACGGACCGAGCAGCGGGCCGCCGATGCCGCGGTCGAGGGCCACCTTGGCGCAGCGCACCGCGTCGATGATGACCCCGGCCGAGTTAGGGGAGTCCCAGACCTCGAGCTTCATCTCGAGGTTGAGGGGCACGTCGCCAAAGTTGCGGCCCTCCATGCGGATGTAGGCCCACTTGCGGTCGGCCAGCCACGGCACGTGGTCCGACGGGCCGATGTGGACGTCGTCGGCCGGCAATGGTGCGTGCTCGATCTGGCTGGTCACGGCCTGGGTCTTGGAGATCTTCTTGGACTCGAGGCGGTCCCGCTCGAGCATGTTGCGGAAGTCCATGTTCCCGCCCACATTGAGCTGGTAGGTGTGGTCGAGAACCAGGCCCCGGTCCTCGAAGAGCCGGGTCAGGATCCGGTGCGCGATGGTCGAGCCGAGCTGGCTCTTGATGTCGTCGCCGATGATCGGGACGCCGGCGTCGCGGAAACGGCGGGCCCACCCGGGGTCCGAGGCGATGAAGACCGGGATCGCGTTGACGAAAGCGACGCCGGCCTGGAGGGCCGCCTCGGCGTAGTAGCGCTGGGCCTCCTCGGAGCCGACCGGCAGGTAGGAGACGAGCACGTCGGCCTTGGCATCGCGGAGCGCCTGGGCGACGTGGACCGGAGCGGCGGGCGACTCCTCCACGACCTCCTTGTAGTAGCGGCCCAGCCCGTCGAAGGTCGGGCCGCGCTGGACCGTCACGCCCAGGTAGCCGACCTCGGCGAAGCGGATCGTGTTGTTCTGGCCGCCGAAGATGGCCTTGGAGAGGTCGGTGCCGACCTTGGCCGCGTCGACGTCGAACGCCGCCACCGGCTCGACGTCGCCCACGTGGTAGCCACCCAGGACGACGTGCATGAGGCCCGGGACGGTCTCGTTCGGGTCGGCGTCCTTGTAATACGAGATGCCCTGGATGAGCGAGCTGGCGCAGTTGCCGACGCCGGCGATCGCCACGCGGATCGATGTCATTTGGTCTCCCTTCACGCCGTCCGGCGGGATCCCCGCCGGCCCGGCTGCGCCTCGACGCCCCCACTGGCGCGTTCGGCCTCAATCAAACGGTCGAGCCAGGTGATGTCCTGCTCGACCCCTTCTGCGATGTGCTCGGCCACCGACCAGGCGTAGGTGTCGAGCTCGTCCTCGGAGCCCGGGATGTCGTCGCGCTGGTGGATCAGCTGGGCCCGCCGACGCTCGAGGAGGGCCAGCCGCGCCTCGGGCGTCATGTGGCGGGCGAGTGACAGCCGGAGCGAGAAGCTCCGGGCGTCGTCGGCGGCGGTGTCGGTCAGCCGGGTCAGGAAGAACTGACGGCCGGTCGGTGTGATCCGGTACACCTTGCGGGACCGGCGGCCCCTCGTGACGGCCCTCCGCCGGGCCCTTGTCGCCGCCCACTCGCCGCTCAGCGACCCGGTCGGCGGGGCGAGGGTGAGCGAGGGAGGCATGTCGACGGTCTCGACCGCTCCGGTCTTCTCGAGTCGGGAGAGCGCCGGGTAGATCGAGCCGAACGAGACGTTGGCGAGGAGCCCGAACTGGGCCCGCAGCTGCTTGCGCAGCTCGTAGCCGTGTTGCGGGCCCTCTTCGAGGACGCCCAGGAGGGCCAGGTCCAACATGTCGCGTCGAAGTATATCGAATCGATATAGCGATGCAACCCAAATCGGCCAGTTCTCGGAGTTCCAGGGAGCTTCCCCTTGGAAACGCCCTTCCGGCGGGGCTGGAACGCCGACGGCCCCCGGACACTCGGCGATCTTGAAGATCGGAAGCCAACCTTTTCGGCCGCTCGAGCGTCAAAAGAGCGATGGTCATCGCTCCTTCCGACGCCGTGGGGGTTTGCCGCATCCACACGTTCCAGGGATCCAGAGCGGGGCGCCACTTAGGCTTGCGCCGATGAGCGCGGTCCCGGGGATGGGTCCGAGCGTGGCGGGGCGCGTCGACGCCGACGAAGCGGGTCGGCTGTTCGCTCGCACTGTCGACGCGGTGGCGGAGATCGTCTTGACCGACCGCGTCGTCGTCGAGTTGGCCGTCGTCGCAGTGATGGTTGAGGGCCACCTCCTGATCGAAGACCGCCCGGGGCTCGGCAAGACGACCTTGGCCAAAACGTTGGCCGCGGCGACGAGCCTTGACTGCCGCCGCGTCCAATGCACAGCCGATCTGCTCCCCGCGGACGTGACCGGTGCTCTTGTGTTCGACGCGAAGTCGGGAATGCCGGTCTTTCGTCCGGGTCCGATCTTCACGAACATCGTGCTGGCCGACGAGCTCAACCGCGCCTCAGCGAGATCGCAATCAGCGTTTCTCGAGGCGATGGGTGAACACCAGGTGACCGTCGACGGTGTGACGCACGACCTTCCGCGACCATTCGTCGTGATCGCGACCCAGAACCCCTTCGACGACGTCGGAACGACGACCCTTCCACACGGACAACGCGACCGGTTCTTGCTCAGACTGTCCCTCGGCTACCCAACGCGGGCCGATGAACGGGAACTATTGATCCACGGAGATCGATCCGCCCTTGTGGCCGAGATCCCCTCAATCGGGTTCGACAACCTCATGCGGCTGCGGGCGGCGGCCGACGCCGTGCACGTCTCGTCCGAGGTCGCGGCCTATGTCCTGGAGCTTCTTGAGGCGACCCGGCGCCACGAGAGCGTGCTGGTCGGTGCCTCGCCACGAGCTGGCCTCGCGGTGCTGCGCTCGGCCAGCGGCCTCGCAGCCGGACGTGGCCGCGACTACGTCGCGCCCGACGACGTGCAAATGGTTGCTGTCCCGGCGCTCGCGCATCGACTCCTGTTGACGCCCGAGGCCGCGCTCTACGGCATCGAGCCGAGCGTCGTCGTCGAGGAGGTCCTGAACGTCGTTCCTGTGGTCTCTGCTGACGCAGCACTCGCAGACTGATCGCCCACTCGAGCTGTGAGTCCGAACACTGCAGGTCGGCTGGGCTCGCGAGCGAAACCAACGATCAGGCCGACCGACCGGGGTTGGATCGCCTTTCTCCTCGTCGGGGGTGCCGTCGCCGTCGCCGTCGCCTCCCCGTCGCCCGAGGTCATCGGGCTGTCTGCGGCTCTCGGCGTCACCGTGGGGGCGGGCGCATTTACGCTGTGGTCTGCCGGTCGAAGCAGTGCTGGGCACCTCCGCGCACAACTGCACGCCCCGGAGCTGGTGATGAGAGGGACTCCGGCCGTGGCCGAGCTGCGGGTGTCGGGCAGCGCACCGGCGCTTGCCTGCCGGATCTCCCCGGACTTGGCCGCACTCGAGTGGGGTCGGCCGCGACGGAGCGGAGACTTGCCGGCGGGGCCTCGGGTGCACCGGTGGCGCGCCGCCTCGCCGGGCGAACCGGTGCGACTGGACCCCCTCGGGCGCACGACGGTGACCCTCGAGGTGCCGGTCCCAACGACCGCACGAGGCGTCTTCGTCTGCAGGGACGCAACCATCTGGCTGCACGATGCACTCGGCCTGTTTGGTCAGCCACAGCTGCAGGTCGGCGAACCAATGGTGGCCGTTTATCCCGAGCCGTCCGTCAGTCAACCTTTCGTCCCGCTGCCGCGCCTTCCGCAGGAGTGGGTGACCGAGTTCGGACGCCGGTCGGCGCCAGCGGTGTCGGGGACCGAGTTCACAGGGGTTCGTCCCTATCAGACCGGCGATCGCCTTTCCTCGGTGCACTGGCGCGGCTTCGGCGGCCCGGTCCCGTTGCTCGTGCGCGAGTTGGCTGCTGCGGCCACGTTTCGTCGACGGGTGATCCTTGATGATCGAGCGGGAGTCCATCGCCGGGCGTCCTTCGAGTCGGCGCTCCGCCTGTTGACGGGCCAACTGCTCGGACCGACGGATTCGCTGGAGGTGCGGTCGATCACCTTGGGCGCGATCGCCGAGGTGGCCGGCTCGGAGCCGCGTCCTTCCGTGCTCCGTTGGTTGGCCGCGGTAGAGCCGCGTTTCGGAGCTGGGGAGGCGTCGGGCTCGACACCGTTCGGGACCGGAGACGTTGTGATTACCACCACGACCGGCGCACGATCGCTGGACCGCCTGGCCGCCGCGGGCGTCCGGTTCCTCGTGACCGCGTGACTTCGATGGTCCCGAACGGATCCCGTGGCGCCCGACGCCCATGGTCCGCGCAGGCGCTGGTGCTCTGCCTCGGTGTCTCGGGTGCACTGTCACTCGCCCGGATCCTGTCAAACCCGCCGCCCGGGGCGACCGCGGGATTGTGCTCGGTATCGATCGTCGCGTCGCTCTGTGGCCAGTGGATCACCACGAGCTACCGACGAACGACGGCTGCCCTCGCGGGCACGATCTGCGTGGTCCTCTCGATGTTCGAGGGGGCCGCGGCACCGGTCTGGCGCAGGGACCCATTCGCGGCGTCGAGCTGGCACGGGCTGGTTTTGGCCGTGGACCATTCGGATGGTCGCGCCCTGCTCGGTGCATCGGCCCTCGTTGCGCTGGTCGGGGTCGGCGGACAGTTAGCGCTCATCGCGGGAAGCACGGAGCCTGCCGTCGGTCCCGCGCTGGCCGCAGTCCCGGCCCTCTTCCTGGTCGTCTGGTCGACGGCGACCGCCCCGGGAACACCGGCGGCCTTGCTTGCTGGGGTGACGCTGCTGCTGGCGGCAGTCGCGCTGCTCGGGGTCGAGAGGGCACCTTTACGGGCCGCCTTGCAGGGGCGACGACTCGGCCCGCTGGTGCCGCCCGTCGTCGTGTTCGCCCTGGTCACGATCGGCGTTGCGCTCAGCGGCGCGGTTGGCCCGGGGGCAGGGAACCCGGCGGCCGCGAGCTTCCCCACCGACGAGGCGCTCGCGACCAACATCGTCGGCTTCGCGGACCAGTACCCCGACGTGGTCCTATTCCGCGCCCATACGACCCTCCCCACCTACTGGCAGGTCGCGATCCTGGACCGGCTGGTGGGCGACACCTGGAGGCCCTCGGGGGCACTCACGCGCGCGCTGGCGGGGGAGGAGACGGCGGGGCCGTCTCAGCACGCAACCGCCGGCACTCTCGTGGCGAAGGTCACCATCGACTCCTACGGGGGGCGCGTGCTGCCGGTGCCCATCGACACGACGGCGGTTGCCGCGCCCCGCGGCACCGAGATCGTGGACGGAGCCGTCGTGCAGACGACGCGCACCGTCGCCGGTGAGCGCTACACGGCGTCGGCCGTCCTGGCGAACGGTGCGGCGGTCCAAGCAACGATCCCGGTGAGTCCGAGCGAGGCCGACCTCGACCTCACCGTGCCGCCGCTCCCGCCGGCGGTGACCCGCCTCGCTCGGCAGGTCACCCGGGGGTCGACCGCTCCGGCAGACGTCGTCCAGCGACTGATCAACTGGTTTCGCTCGGGACGGTTCCGCTACACGACCGCGCCGCAGTCGAAGGCGACCAGCCAGTCGGCGCTGGTCTCGTTCCTCACGCGCACCCGGGTCGGCAACTGCCAGACCTACACCGACGCCTTCACGTTGATGGCTCGTTCCCTCGGCATTCCGACCCGGGTGGCCGTGGGATTCACCGCAGGCTCGCGGGCGGTCGGCGGCAACAGCACCGTCACCGGCGCCGATGCGCACACCTGGCCCGAGGTGGATATCGGCTCCGGCGGTGGGTGGGAGTCGGTCGAGCCCACGCCCGCGAGCGCGGCCGGATCGGCCATCGCCGTTGGTGTGCTCGGACCCGGTGCGGTCGGACCACCTGAGACCACGCCGATTTCGGTGCCTACGGGCGTCGGCCCCTTGCCCCCGCCGACCGGCACGACCCCCACCTCGACACCGTCGAGCGTGGCGCCCGCCCCGTCTGCGTCCGCCGGGGCGCCGCCGTGGTGGTGGCTCGGCCCTGCGCTCGGGCTCCTCGCCACCGCGCTCGCACTGCTCTGGCGTCGCCGGCGGGGGCCGAGAGGGATCACCGAATCCGATGCGGTCCTGCAGGCATGGGCCCGCTGTGACCGAAGCCTTGCCAGAGCCGGACTCGGATGCCCGTACGCACTACCCCACCTGGCCCACGTCAGCTGGCTAGTGGACGACGCCGAGCGCCTTTCAGCCAACGCCCTTTCCGGCGCGGACTCGCGATGGTCCGAGGTGCGCCATGCCCTGCGTCGCGCCGAATTGGTGGCCGAGCTCGAGACACAGGCCCGCTACGGCGGGCGCCCGGTCACCAAGGAGATGACCCGCCGGGCCGCACAGGCAGTGGCCGAGGTCGAACGCGCCCTGCGCGGCCGGGCCGCCCGGCGATGCGCCGAGATCCTCATGAATCAGGGAACCCGCCCGGCCCTTGGTGCGTCATCAAGATATGGGCCCAGGGATCCAGCGGGCGCAGCTCGCGCTGGTGCTTTCCGATCCGGTGGTTGAGGACGACGGCGTCGTCCGGAAGGACGCCGTGATGGGAGCCCAACCGAGCGGGCAGGTCGAAAACCTGTATCGCAGCCAACGTGCCCCGATGGTACGGGTGGCCCGGCTCCTCACCGGCTCGTCGGTCGTGGCCGAGGAGGTCGTGCAGGAGGCCTTCATCCGGTTCGCCCGATCGAGCGGGGTGAAGCACGAGCCGGCGGCGTTCCTCAGGGTCATCGTGGTGAACCTCTGTCGTTCGCAGCAGCGGCGAACGGTGATCGAACGGCGGTTCTCGCCGAGACCGCCGACCGACACCGGGATGCCAGAGATCGACGAGATGTGGGAGCTGGTCCGGCGCCTGCCCTTCCGCCAGCGCGCGGTGCTGATGCTCCGTTATTACGAGGACCTCCCCGAGGCCGAGATCGCCCGGGTGCTCAGTTGCCGGCCCGGCACCGTGAAGTCCTCCCTGCACCGCGGACTCGCCGCGCTGCGCCGCCAGCTCCACGATCAAGAACGTCCCGATGGGAGGCCGACCAATGGCTGACGACAACATCGAGCAGCGGCTACGCCGGACACTGCACTGGATGGCCGATCGCGCCGAGGAGCCCACGAGAGCCGCCCGCACGCGCCGACCGCACGCGCGGCCCGGCGGGGTAGGCCTCTACCTCGACGACGAGGTTTTGACAACGAGGCGACGCGTTTCGCGACCGGTGTTGTTCGCCAGTGCGGCGGTGCTGCTCATCGCCATTGGGGTGCCTGTGGTGCTCGTCGCCGCAGGCGGCGGCCCGGGGCGCACACCCGGGGCGCCCTCGGTGCCCGACGCTGCGGCAAAGTCGAAGATCGTCTCGGCGCTCGGGGCGACGACGGCGACCGGGAACTGGGACGTCTCCTACACCTACACCGAGACCTTCGGGACCTCGACGGGGCCCCAGACCACGACCACTCAGCCGTGCCCGGAGCCGCTCCTGACGACCCCGACGACGGTTTTGCCGGCGGCGAGCCAGGGTGGATCCGGATTGTCGACCGGACTCGGCTGCGTCTCGTCCGGCCCGACAGAGCCCAGTCAGCCGGTGAAGGTGACCGGGACCGGCGTTATCGACGTCGACCCGAAGGCGATGGTCGCCGTCGCGGACGTGAGCAATTTCGGCCACGTGGTGCTGCGGATCGACGGGAGCGACGTGTGGGAGTTTCTCTCCGGCTCCGGCGACAGGGGCGGGCTGGCCCCCGATCCTGGGGGGTCGGCTGGCTCCGGCCAGGCCCTGCCGGGGTATGCCGGGCTCGTCGAGTCCACGCTCGGTACCCGAGAGGGTGCGACCGCGATGCTGGGGATCGCCAGCCCCACCGGCTATCTGGAGCTCGACGAGAACGCGATCACCGGGGTGACGCCCGCCGGGACCGGAACACTCAACGGCGATCCCGTGACGGAGTACCACGTGGCGGTGAACCCGAGCGAGCTGGCCGACGACCCGACGGCCACCCCGGCCGAGGTCACCACGATCCAGGCCGCAGTAGCGAAGCTCGTCGCCGAAGGGCTGACTCACACGACCGAGGATGTGGCCGTCGACGCACAAGGATTCATCGTGCAGTCGATTACGACCTACGCCTTCTCCAATGGTGGCACCGTCGTCGTGCAGGGCGACTACTCCAGCTTCGGCTGCGCCGGCACCGTCTCCATGCCAGGACAGAGCGGGCCGAGCGAGCCACCAGCGAACTGCGTGTCGCCCGACTCGCCATCGCCCACCACCACCACCACGACCACCACCACCACCACGAGTACCTCCACGAGTAGCTCCACGACGACAACCACCACGCCGTCATCTACGGCCACCACCGTCACCACCCCGTCGGGCAAATGAGCCGCACCCAAGCGAGGGGCTGACTCGCCCACGCCCGGCCCCGTACTGTCGCCTGTCATGAAGCCCGCCGATGCGGTGCGAGCCCTCTACGAGGCGTACCAGGACCGGGACTGGGAGCGGGCCCGGGCGTGCCTTCACGAAGACGCGATTGTCGATATGCCCGCGACTCTCGATCGGGCCGCCGGCCGAGACCCGATCATCGACTTCGAGCGGAGCTACCCCGAGCCCTGGGACACGTTGACCGTCCACCGGGTGTTCGGCGACGAGGGGGAGGCGGCTGCCGAAATCGGGGTAAAGGCGCCTGACGGCGCCCGGTTCGGCTGCGGAGCGTTCTGGCGAACCAAGGACGGCCTCCTTCATTACGGCGTCGAGTACTGGATGAAGAGCGGCGGTGAGCTTCCCCCGGCCGTCCGGGCGGACCTGCCGACCACGGTGGCAGCCCGCGCGGCCTGGGAATCGTCCCTCCGTGGTTGACCCGTTTTTCCACACCCAGGCCCGACCTTTCCGACCTGGGAAGACGCGCCGCTGGCCCGGCGCCGCGGAGGCGGTCGTGATAGGGCTCAGGGCTAGCCTGTCTCAACATGACGGTGTTGCACGGGCCCGGGGAACCGAAGGCAGACAGCGCGCCCCGCGAAGCCCGCGTCGAATACCGGCTCATGCGCAACGCGGTGGTCCGGGACGTGCAGAAGGGCCGCCTCGGACGCGAGGACGTGTGCGACGCGCATCCCGAGTTGCTGCGGGCGGCGCGCAACGTCGGCAAGGCGCTCGGCGAGCGGTGTCCGGTGTGCGAGGAGACCGACACGGTCGAAGTGACCTATGTCTTTGGTGCCCGCCTCCCCGCCGGCGGCCTGTGCCCGGGCACGGCGCGTGAGTTGAACCGGCTGCTCCGTCGCACCGAACCGGTCCTCTGTTACGACGTCGAGGTATGCCCGGACTGTGCCTGGCACCATCTCACCAGGAAGTACCCCTCTGGCGGTCGGAGGGAAGGGCAGAGGTCGGGGCGAGCGTTGTGAGCAAGCCCTCTGTGCCGACCCTGCGGACTCGCAAGGTCCGCGACGGCGCTGAGCCGATCGTGATGGTCACCGCCTACGACCATCCCACCGCGTCGATCGCGTCGGCTGCCGGTGTCGACCTCATCCTGGTCGGCGACACCGTGGCCGACAACGTCCTGGGCTACCCGAACACGCTGCAGGTCACGATCGACGACATGGAGCGGCACGTCGCGGCGGTGGCCCGGGCCGAGCCGGACTGCCTCATCGTGGGTGACATGCCGTGGATGAGCTACCACGTGAGTCTCGAAGAGACCGTCCGAAATGCCGCCCGCCTGATCCGGGCCGGCGCCGAATGCGTCAAGCTCGAGGGCGGTCGCAAGCGGGTCGCTGCGATCGAGTCCATCGTCCAGGCCGAGATCCCGGTCATGGGTCACATCGGCCTCACTCCCCAGTCGATCCACGCGATGGGGGGCTTCCGGGTCCAGGGGCGCCAGGTCGACGCCGCCACAGCGCTCCTTTCCGATGCCAACGCGATCGTCGAGGCGGGCTGCTTCTCCATGGTGATCGAGGGGGTCCCCGACGCCGTGGGAACGGCGGTGACCGGCCAAGTGGACGTCCCGACCATCGGCATCGGGGCCGGGGCCGGGTGTGACGGCCAGGTGCTCGTCTTCCACGACGTGCTCGGTCTCGGCACTCGGAAGACGGCCAAGTTCGTGCGCCAGTACGCCAACCTGGCCGAGACGGGGGCCAAGGCGCTGTCCGAATTCGCGGCCGACGTCCGCAGCGGGGCCTTCCCGGGACCGGGGGAGAGTTACGAGTCCTCCCTCGAGCTCCGCAAGGCGCTCGAGGGCTCCGACCCAATCTGACCGACCGCCCGTCGGCTCCCCGGCCGCCCTGCACTAACATCGCTGCGCCGATCGAGGCCCGTTCCGGCGGGCCACACCGATCACCCTGCTCCGCACCGTGCGGGGCCCGGAGGCCCTGGTGGCCCGGTCCAGAGGGAGGTGAGGCCGCATGCGGCCGTATGAAGTCATGGTCATCTTCGACGCAGCGGCCGATCCTTCGGCCATCCAGGGCGTTGTCGACCGGACCCTCGAAACCATCCGATCCTCCGGGGGGAACCCGGGCACCGTCGATCGCTGGGGCCGCCGACCATTTGCGTACGAGGTCAACCACCGTCGGGAGGGTTACTACGTCCTGATAGAGCTGACTGGGGAAACCCAAACCGTCAACGACCTCGGCCGGCTGCTCACGCTGGCCGACGAGGTCATCCGCCACAAAGTCATCCGATTGCCCGAGAGGGCGACCGGACGCGCCACGGGGAGCGAGGCCCCCGAGGCGGCGCCGAGCCAGGCCGGCTGAGGGCCGGCCACCGAAGGAGAGAATCATGCCCACTGACAATGCGGTCGTGCTCGTCGGAAACGTGACCCGGGACCCTGAACTCCGCTTCACCAACACCGGCCAGGCCACCGCCACCTTCGGCCTGGCCGTCAACCGGCGTTGGCAGAACCGCCAGACCCAGGAGTGGGAGGAGGCGACGAGCTTCTTCGACGTCGTGTGCTGGCGGGAGATGGCCGAGAACGTCAGCGAGTCGCTCGTCCGGGGCTCCCGCGTCATGGTGGCCGGCCGCCTCGAGCAGCGGAGCTGGGAGACCCAGGACGGTGACAAGCGGTCCAAGGTCGAGGTGGTCGCCGACGAGATCGGCCCGTCGCTTCGATGGGCGACCGCCCAGGTGACGAAGAACGACCGGCGCGGTCCGAGCGATGGCGGCGGGCGCGGCGGCGGCGGGCGCGGCGGGGCCGACG
>JBOGFV010000252.1:0-4177 GCA_050743525.1 Acidimicrobiales bacterium | reverse complement strand
GGGTTGGGCAACGCGGCGCTCATGCGTCCTCCGTCCCGAGGATGAGGGTCGAGCTCCCCATCCGGGTGCCGATGGAACCGCCGGTCCCGTGGGCGAGGGCGATCGTGCAGTCGGGCACCTGGACGGCGGGATGGGCTTCGCCGCGTAGCTGGCGCACCGCTTCGAGGATCTTGGTCATCCCGCCCCGGTTGGTCGGGTGGTTGTTGCACATCCCGCCGCCGTCGGTGTTGAACGGCAGCTTCCCGTCGGGGGCCACCAGCGCGCCGTCGAGCACGAAGCGGCCTCCTTCGCCTTTCTCGCAAAAGCCGAGGTCCTCCAGGGTCTCGATCACGGTGATGGTGAACGAGTCGTAGATCGAGGCGTAGCCGACGTCGGCCGGGGTGACCCCGGCCTCGGCGAAGGCGATCGGGCCAGAGACGGCGGCGCCGGTGTAGGTGAGGTCCAGCCTTCCGTTGTCGGCGTGCTTGACGTGCTCGCCGTGCCCGAGGATCTTCGCCTGGGTTCTGCCCAGATCCCTGGCCACTTCCGGGCTCACCACGACCACCGCCCCGCCGCCGTCGGTCACGACGCAGCAGTCGTCACGGGTCAGCGGCCAGCTGATCATCGGCGAGTCGAGCACCTCCTCGACGGTGAAGACGTGCTGGAGGAATGCGTTGGGGTTGTGCTGGGCGTGCAGCGAGGCGGCCACCTTCACCTCGGCGAGCTGCTCCCTGGTCGTGCCGAACTGGTGCATGTGGCGGCTGGCCGCGATCGCGTACCCGGTCACGGCACCCGACATGCCCCAGAGCCCCTCGAAGGCCATGTCCGAGGTGACTTCGCCGCCCATGCCGCCGCGACGTCCCCCCATCGCGCCGCTGCGGGGTCGTCCGGCCAGCGTGACCAAAGCGACCTTGCACTTGCCGGCCGCGATGGCTTCGGCCGCGTGCCCGACGTGGACGACGTAGGAGGAGCCGCCGGTCTCGGTGGAGTCGACGTGGGTGCACTTGAGTCCGAGGTAGTCGGCCAACGACATCGGGCCGAAACCGGTCGAGCCGTCGCAGAAGAAGCCGTCGACGTCGGAGAAGGAGAGCCCGGCGTCCTCGAGCGCGCCCGCGCACACCTCGGCGTGGATCTGGCTGGTCGAGCGGTCCGGGATCTCGCGAAGCGGGTGCTCGTAGATGCCGGCGACGAATGCCTTGCCCCGGATGCTCACGCCTCTGGCCTCCCTCGCAGTCCGTTCCGGCGCGCCCGGTTCGGTGCCCGAGTCGGGCCCGGGATTGGTCTGGCGAGCCCTGGTTCGCCGACTGTTCTATCCGTTCGGCCTCCCTGCCCGCATCTCCGCTACCAGGCGTAGGCCTCTGGGGCGGTGCCGCCGGGGCCCGGGAAGATCTCGTCGAGCTTCTCCATGACCTCGGCGGTGAGCTCGACCTCCAGGGCGCCGAGCCCGCCTTCGAGCTGGTCCATCGTCCTTGGTCCGATGATCGGGGCGGTGACGGCCTTGTTGGTGAGCAGCCAGGCCAGGGCGACGTCGGCCGGAGGGGTGCCGATGTCGGCGCACAGCTTCTCGTAGGCCTCCAGCTTCGGGCGGTGCGCCTCGATCTGGGACTGCATCCGGGAGTTGGCCCGCCGGCCCTCGTCAGCCTTCTGCAGCGCGCCACCGAGGAGGCCGCCACCGAGCGGGCTCCAGGGGATCACCCCGATGCCGTAGTCGAGGCAGGCCGGGAGCACCTCGAGCTCCACCATGCGGGCGTTGAGGTTGTAGAGGCTCTGCTCCGAGACGAGGCCGAGCGAGCCCCGCCGGGCCGCGTGCTCGGTCGCCTTGGCGATGTGCCACCCCGCGAAGTTGCTGCTCCCGACGTAGAGGACCTTGCCCTGCTGGACGAGCAGGTCCATGGCCTGCCAGACCTCGTCCCACGGCGTGTCCCGGTCCACGTGGTGCATCTGGTAAAGGTCGATGTGGTCGGTCTGCAGGCGGCGCAGGCTGTCCTCACAGGCCTGGCGGATGTGGAACGCGGACAACCGGCTGGTGTTCGGCCACGGGTCCCGGCCGCCGTAGACCTTGGTCGCGATGACCACCTTCTCGCGCCGGCCGTCGCCCTTCTGGAACCACCGGCCGACGATCTCCTCGGTCTTGCCACCACCGCCGTACATGTCGGCGGTGTCGAAGAAGTTGATCCCGCGCTCGAGGGCCCGGTCCATGATCTCGTGGGACTGCGGCTCCTCCGTCGTCATGCCGAAGTTCATGGTCCCCAGGCACAACGGGCTCACCCGCAACCCGGTCCGCCCGAGCTTCCGGTACTGCAACGTTTCGGCCATGTCGCCGCCGCCTCTCGCCTCGGTGGATGGGGGGCGCGCGCACCAACCCAGATTCGGTGTGGCGCTCGCCCGACTCCAAGGTATCCCGGGGCCGCGCTCGTTGGCCCAGGACCCTCGATGACCGGGTCAGAGCGGTCCAGCGATCAGCACACCGCCGGCCACGGTGGCCGCCACGTTCGAGGCCGACAGCGCTTCGAGCGCCTGGCTGAGCGGGACCGAGAGGATGCAGAGGTCGCCGGGTGATCCCGGCACGAGCGATCGGGGGACCGACGGTCGGTCGGCCGATCCCAGGAACAGGGAGAGGGCCATTGGCGCGCTGATCGCCTCGTCAGGGCCGAGCAGCGCGCCCGATCGGGTCGTGCGCGAGACCGCGGCCCGCATGACCTCCCACGGGTCGGCCGGCCCGAAGGGTGCGTCGGTCCCCGCCGCCATCCGTACGCCCAGGGCGATCAGGCTCCGGCACCGGTAGAGGTCGGTCTGGTCCTGGGGCTCGACGTCCAGCCCGTATCGATCACCTCGGTCGAACACGAATCCTGGGTTGGTCACGACGGTGACGCCGAGACGGAGCAACTCGGGAACGAGATCGACGGGGATCAAGGCACCGTGTTCGATTCGGTCACCCGGCATGGATCCGGCCATGCCGAGTGCGGTCAGGGTCGCGATCAGCTGGACCCTGGTCACGCAGTGGACGGCCACCGGCCGGCCCTCGAGATGGCTGGATCCGAAGACGTCCGCCAGCTCGTCGACGACGGGGAGGGTCTCGTCGTCGAGCAGGACCTTGGTCGGTCCGATCTCCAGCAATCCCCGGTCGTCCGGGATCACGCCGGGGGCCGTCATTGCGCAGACCCGTTGACGGAGCTCACCCGAAGACCTGGCCCGAGCCAGCGGTTGAAGCGACGCGACGTCGGCGCACGGTGTGGCGTCGGTGAACCCGGTGACGCCGAAGCGGGCCGCATCGACGCCAACCTGATCGAGGGAGGGTGGCTGTTGGTCCATGGCGTCGCGGAGCCAGACGTCCATCCGCGAGAGGCGGCCGGTCGGCCTTCCATCGAGCCCGACTTCGACTCCCTCGCCCGTCGGTGCGGTCAACCCCACGATCTCGAGGGCTCGGGTGTTCAGCACCCACTGGCGGCCGGTGCGATCCTGCACCCGGACGGGGCGGTCAACGACGATCCGGTCGAGCGCATCACGGTCGATCGGTCCGGCAACGCTCTCGTGGTAGCCGACGCCTCGGATCCACGCGCCAGTCCGAAGCGTGCGGGCGGCTTCACGCAGGGCCCACGCAAAGTCGTCGAAGCTCGCAACCTCAGGAGGGCCAAGGCGCACCGAGGAACGGGCGGCAGCGGCCGCCAACAGGTGGACGTGATGATCGTGGAGTCCGGGCAGCACGCCGCCACCGTCGGCGTCGAGCACCTCGTCGCCGGTTGCGATCTCGAGATCCGGACCGACTGCCGAGATCGTCCCGGACCTGACCCGGATTCGTTGGAGCCCCGGTCCGCCGAGGTCCGCGTTGGCGACGACCAGATCAGACATTGACCCCGGCGAGGGCCTCAGCCGGGGACCGCACATCCTCGGTCTGGGCCCCGTGCCGGACGGCCCACCCCTCTTCGCGTTGCTCGACGGGGTGGTGATCGTCGCAGCGTCGTCCGCCGGCCGCCCACCGGCTGGCTGAGCTCATCGAGACGTCGATGAGGTAGCCGCCCCCGGATGCCATCGAGACCAGTCCGGCGAAGGCCGCGAAGAGGCCGCTCACGGGGTCGGCCGCCGCGTCAGCCAGAAAGACCGGCGAGCCATCGTCGCATTCGCCGACCAGCCCTCCGACCGCCGCAGCGTCGTCACCGAATGCGACCCGCATGGCTGTCTCCTCGGCTCGCCCGTATCC
>JBOGFV010000251.1:0-3205 GCA_050743525.1 Acidimicrobiales bacterium | reverse complement strand
TAACAGGGTAGTCAGCGGAACCGGCGGAACCACCAGTCGGGGTCTCGGGCGTGGGCGTGGAAGTGGTCGGGGATCTGCCGCATCACCCGGTCGAGGGACCACCCGCCCTCGCCGAAGCGGGCGTCGGCGACGTCGGTGAGGGTGGCCACCATGTGGTCGACGGCGTCGGTGGGCGGTTCGGCGCCGTGCTGCTTCCACACCACCATCGGCACGTCGCAGACCTCGCAGTCGGCCACCCAGCAGACGTCGTCCTCGTGGTACCACTCGGTCATGCGCGCGGCCTCGCAGAGGTCGCAGGGGCGGAGGCTCACGGTCCCACGGTCGATCAGGACGTGTAGAGGTTGACCGTCGAGCCCTGCTGGACGGTCGTCCCGAACTCCGGCACGCTCGTGAACACGTTCCCGTGGGCCGGCCCGAAGATCGAGCCGACCTTGAGCCCGGCCTTCTGCAGCGCCGCCTCCGCCGCACCGACGCTGTCACCGCTCATGTTGGGGACCTGGACGGTCGGCGGCCCGGTCGAGACGATGACGGTGACCGTCGAGCCGGGCGGGACCTGGCTCCCGATCGGCGGGTTGGTGCCCGAGACGAAGCCGGACGGGGTCGAGCTTGACGGCCCGCTCGTCTCGGTGGCGGTGAGGCCCAGCGCCTGTAGGGCGGTCTGGGCTTGCTGGTAGGTGCCCCCCACGACGTTGGGGATCGTCTTGGGCTGGGGCCCCTTGGACAGCGCGATCAACACCGTCGCCCCATAGGGGGCGTGGGTGGCGTCGAGCTTGTTGTTGTAGGACCAGTTGATGACCTGACCGATCGCGACCGAGTTCGAGTAGCCGGCCGCCGCCTGTGGGCACGACCCCTTCAGGTGGTTGACGGCCAAGAGCCGCGACGCGCCGTTGCACCCGAGGCCCTTCAGTGACGGGATGGCCTCGACGGGCAGGCCCTTGGACACCGTGACGTTCACGGCGCTGCCCTGCTTGAGGCCGGTGCCGGCGGCCGGGTTCTGGCCCACGATGTGGCCGGGCTTGACCGACACCGACGTGACCGAGCTCTGCGTCACCAGCGAGAAGTGGTCCTTGGTCACGGCCTGGCGGGCCTCGACGAGGGTCATCCCGGTGATCGATGGGACCGGGTGGCTCGGCGTGAAGACGCCCTGATTCAGCGCCGCGACCAGGCCGCCGGCGATCAGCGCGACCACGGCGACGATGGCGACCACGACGGGCCACCGGCGCCGCGACCGGCCCTCCTCGGCCGTCGGCCCGCCCCGGCCGCCCGACCCCTCGAATTGATCGAGGTCGAAGACCTGGTCGGGACCGGCCGCCATCCGGGCCGGCATCATCGCCCCGGTGTGCTCGATGGCCGCGGTGGCGTTGGGCGATGGCGTCTTTGGGACCCCCGGCACCGTCGGCGGTCCCTCGATCACGGACTTGGGGCCGGTCCCGATGGGCAGGGCCTGGGGTCGGGGCAGGGTCGCAGCGAGCGCCTCGAGGCGGGCCCCGAAGGCGGCGGCGGCGGGACGCTGGTTGAGGTCGGGGTGCGCGCCGGCGCTCAGGATCGGCTGGAGCTGCCCGAGGGCGCCGTGGCCGGGCAGTGGCGCGCCGACCCGGGCCGCCAGCGTGCCCATCGCCGTGTCGAGCACGAAGGGGACGTAGCCGGTGAGCGACTCGTAGGTCACGAGGGAGAGCGAGTAGACGTCGGCCCGACCGTCGAGCGGGAGACCCTGGGCCTGCTCCGGCGCGGCATAGCGGGCGGTGCCGACGGTGGTGCCGGTCGGCTCGGTCCAGGCGCCGTCGGCCAGCGCCCGGGCGACCCCGAAGTCGGCCACCCGGACCCGGCCCTCGTCGTCGAAGAGCAGGTTGGCCGGCTTCACGTCCCGGTGGACGAGGCCGCGGGCGTGGGCGTGGGCGAGGCCGCGGGCCGCTTGCGCCGCCACCGCGGTGGCCTGGGGGACCGAGAGGCGGACCCCCCGCTCCAGGAGGTCGAGGAGGCTGCCCCCGCTCAGGTACTCGAGGACCAGGTAGGGGCCGTCGTCGTCCTCGCCCCAGTCGAAGACCCGGGCAATGTGAGGGTGGTTGAGCGCGGCGGCCGACCGGGCCTCGGCCCGGAACCGCTTCAGGAAGCCCTGGTCGGTCGCGAGGGCCGGCTGGAGCAGCTTGATCGCGACGTGTCGCCGAAGGGACACGTCTTCGGCCAGGAAGACCTGGGCCGATGCGCCGACTCCCAAGGGCGAGACGAGCCGGTAGCGTCCGCCGAGGACTCGGCCGATGGCGTCGGTGATGAGCGGCATCGGAGTGCCCCTCAGGCTAGTTGGACCGACTCTTTCCGACGGGCATCGTGGCACCGCGACCTCAGCGATTGGGCAGCTCACCGGTCTCGAGCAGGCGCTCGAAGGCCGCCTCGTCGAGGATCGGTGTCCCCAGGCTCTCGGCCTTGGTGAGCTTCGACGCGCCCGGGGACTCCCCCACCACCACCGCGAACGTCGACTTCGACACCGACCCCGGCGACTTGCCGCCCCGCTCGACGATCGCGGCCTCGGCCTCCTCGCGGGTGAAGCGCTCGAGGGTCCCCGTCACGACGACCGAGCGCCCGGCCAGGGTCGCGGCCCCCGGCGCGCCGCCGGGCCCCTCTGCGCCGGGCTGCTCGGTGGTCAGTCCCGCTTCCACCAGCCGATCGAGGACGTGGGCATTGGCCTCGTTGGAGAGGAACTCGACCACGCTGTCGGCGATCACCCGCCCCACCCCGTCCACCGCCGCCAGCGCGTCAGCCGAGCCGGTCCGCAGCGCCGCCAGCGAGCCGAAGGATCCGGCCAGGGCGCGGGCCACGGTCGGGCCGACGTGACGGATGCCCAGCGCGACCAGAAGGCGACTGAGCGGCTGGCCCTTCGATGCCTCGATTGCACCCAGCAGGTTGGACGCCGAGAGCTCGCCCAGCCCCTCCAGAGCGACCAGCGGCGCCAGCTTCAGGCGATAGAGATCGGCCGGATCAGCGATGAGGCCGGCCTGCACCAGCTGGACGACCCGTTGGTCGCCCATCCCCTCGATGTCCATCGCGCCGCGCGACGCGAAGTGGACGACCCGCTGCACCCGTTGGGCCGGGCAGTCGATGTTGGTGCAGTAGGTGTCGCTCTCCCCGGGCAACCGCGTGAGCGCCCCGCCGCACGAGGGGCAGATCGTGGGGAAGCGCCACTGGGCCGGCCGCCCGCCCGACTCCGGTC
>JBOGFV010000250.1:0-9280 GCA_050743525.1 Acidimicrobiales bacterium | reverse complement strand
GGAACCGGCTGCGCAGCCGGTCCTCCAGGGTCTCGATCGATTTGGGCGGGCGGTCTGAGGTCAGGACGATCTGTTTTCCGGTCCCGTGCAGGTCGTTGTACGTGTGGAAGAACTCCTCTTGGAGCCCCTCTTTGTTTTGCATGAACTGGATGTCGTCGATGAGCAGGACGTCACACTCCCGGTATCGGCGCTTGAACGCGATCGTGGTCGAGAGTCGCAGCGAGTCGACGAAATCGTTCATGAACGTCTCGGTGGTGACGTAGAGCACCGTTCGACGGGGGAAGTTCTCGCGCACGTAGTTCCCGATCGCGTGCAGCAGATGGGTCTTCCCGAGACCCGACTCGCCGTAGATGTAGAGCGGGTTGTACGAACGCCCCGGCGTCTCCGCGACCGCCTGAGCGGCGGCGTGGGCCAGCCGGTTCGAAGATGCGGCCACGAACGTGTCAAAGGTAAAGCGCGAGTCGAGGCTTATGGATGACAGAACGACGTTCGTCGAGCTGGTCGAATCGTCCTTCCGGGCTTCGGGGACCGAGCTCGCCTCGGTGGGTGAGTACACGGGCGGCACCGGAGGCGGAACCTCGTCGAGGACCTGGAGCCGGACCTTGACGGTCTGGCCGGCGATGGAGGCCAGCGTTCCCTCAATGAGTGGGACGAAACGGCTCTCGACTCGTTCCCGGACCGCCGAGTTCGGCACCCCGAGAATCAAGACCCCCTCGTGACCGGAATCGGTCACTGAGACCGGCTGCACCCCGGAAAGCCACATCTGCCAAGTCGCTTCCGAAACCTGTTCACGCAAGGACGCCGTGCAGCGCGTCCACAGGCCATTGCTTTGCTCCACCTGCTCCTCCGGACCCCTCCGGGCGGGACCGTCCACAACGTGGTCCACAGGTGTGGAACACAAGTCACCACCTGGTCGTTGGAACGTACACCGTCCCGCCCTCAGCGACTAGTGGCGATCTTCCAATCGCGCCTAGCATCGGAGGCAAGAAACTCCTCTGCCCTCTCCTCCCCCGAGTTGGCAGCGGGGCCTCCGGGCGACGGCGCCACAGGCTCGTCAGGGACCACGAAAGGCCGACCCGACGTGAAGCGAACGTACCAACCCAACACTCGCAAGAGGGCCAAGACCCACGGCTTCCGGGCGCGGATGGCGACCAGGGGCGGCCGGGCCGTCCTGCGGGCCAGGCGGCTCAAGGGTCGTCGTCGCCTCACCGTCTGAGGCTTCGTGTCGAGTCGCACCATCGGGCGGGTCCGCCGCCGGTCGATGTTCACGGCCTTGCGCCGGCCAGCCGGCCGCGCCGCCGCCGGTCCGCTTCGGGTCAGCTGGGTCCCTCCACAGACCGAGGATGCGTTCCCCCTGGTCAGTTACGCAATTGGGCGTCGCTGTGGGAATGCGGTGGAGCGAAACCGGCTCCGCCGCCGGCTTCGGGAATCGGTCCGCCTCGCTCCGCCGCCGCCGGGGATCTACCTGGTCAGCGTCGAAGCCGGGGCCGGCCAGCTCGGCTTCGACGACCTGGCCGCAACGGTACGCTCGGCCATGACCACGGCCGCCCGCGGGGCTCGATGACTCCTCACCCGTCGCTCCCCGCCCGAGCGGCGCTGCGCCTGATCGCCCTGTACCAGAGCGCCCGGGAAGGCCGACCGTCGCCATGCCGGTTCGTGCCGAGCTGTTCGACCTATGCCTTCGGAGCCATCGAGACCTTTGGGCTGGGCCGAGGGGGCGCCCTGGCCGGCCGGCGGATCCTGCGCTGTCATCCCTTCGGAGCCCATGGCGTTGACCTGGTGCCGGTCCGGGTGGAGGAGCCGCGCCGGTGATCCTCGCCGAGAACGCCCTCTTCCACGACGTCGGCCGCATCTTCCAGCCGATCTTCGACGCCGTCGGCTGGGCCCTCGCCTTCATCTACGGCATCATTCCGAACTACGCGGTCGCGATCGCCCTGCTCACGGTCGTGATCATGCTGCTTCTGACCCCGTTGACGGTCAAGAGCACCCGATCAATGGTGCTTATGCAGGCGATGCAGCCCGAGATCAAGAAGCTGCAGCAGAAGTACAAGGGCGCCGAGAACCGGCAGAAGCTCAACGAAGAAATGATGGCCCTATACAAAGAAAGGCACATCAATCCTGCCGGTGGGTGTCTGCCGATGTTCCTGCAGATGCCCTTCCTCATCATTCTCTATGACACGATCCGGGGTCTCACTAACGTGGTCACAAAGGGCCACCATCTGATTCCCCAGCCGCGATATATCCCGAAGCCGACAGGGGCTTCGATAGGGCTGGTCGACAAGCTGTACCACAACCTCGTGCACGCTTCGGGCCAGATGATTTCGTTCGGGATGAACCTGGCCGACAAGCCCTTCTCGCATGGGCTGTCCGGAGCGGCGCGCGTCCCGTTCTTTGTGCTGGTCGCGCTGGCCGTCGGCCTGCAATATTTCCAGATGACGCGAATGAACAGCCGAAATAGCCAAGCAGCTGCGAATCGCCAGATGCAGACTATTCAGAAGGTCACGCCGATTCTATTCGCCTACATTTACTTTTTAGTCCCGGCTGCGGTAGTCATTTATATGGTTGTATCTACGTTGATCCGGATCGGGACTCAGGAGTTCATGTTCCGCTCTGGCATGGTGACCCTGGCACCGGCCGAGCGGAAGATCCAGGGCGGAACCCCGCCAAAGGGGCTGAAGGCAGCGCCTGCAGCCCTGGTCGAGAGAGGGGACGACGAGGCTGACAAACCGGCACCGAAGACGAACGGGTCAGGGCCGAAGAACCGGGCCGGCTCGGGAAACGGCAAGGCGAATACGAATGGATCGGGTAGCACCAATGGTACGACTGAACCCAAGCCGGGAGCGCACCCGCGAGCACGGGGGAAGCGACCTCGGAAGGCCCGCTGAGTAGTGGAGTGGGTTGAGATCTCGGGCAGCACGCTCGAGGAGGCGAAGGAACTGGCCCTCGAGCAGCTCGGCGTCGCCGAGACGGATGCAGAGCTGATCGTCCTGGCGGAGCCGAAGGTTGGATTGTTCGGCCGGACCAGGGGCGAGGCGAGGGTGCGGGCTCGGGTCCAACCGGTCGGGCCGAGGCCGAAGCGGCAGCGACGGCCACGCAGGGCGGGAGGGTCGAACGGGAACGGCAGCCGGCGGAAACCCTCGAGCGAGACTCAAGAGTCCGCCCGAGCCGCCGAACTCCGGGAACCGAAGCCGACCGAGGCGGGCGGGAGCGGGTCGAGCCGCAGCCGCAGCAGGAGCCGCTCGAGGTCGTCGGGAGGCCAGAGCGAGGGTCGGCCGGCCAAGCAGGACCGATCGGGTGAGCGCGCCGAAAGCAGTCGCGGTCGACAGGAGAAGGAGGCCGACATGGCCGAAGGAGTCACGCTCGAGGAACAGGCCGAGGCGGCCAAGGAGTTCATGGAGGGTCTGCTCGAAGCTTTCGGCTACGCCGCGGCGATCGAGACCCGGGTGCTCGACGAGGACACGCTTGAGGTCGCTGCCAATGGTGACGAGCTCGGTCTGCTGGTCGGCCCGAGAGGCAGCACTCTGGCGGCGCTCCAGGACGTCACCAGGACGGTGGTGCAGCACCGGTTCCCAACCCGCACCGACCGGATCGTCGTCGATGTGGCGGGATACCGGCAGCGGCGCGTGGCCGCGTTGCAGCGGTTCACCCAGCAGGTTGCCGAGGAAGTCCTCGAGGCAAAGGCGGAGCGGTCTCTGGAGCCGATGTCCCCGGCCGACCGAAAGGTCGTGCACGACACCATCAACGAGATCGAGGGTCTGGTGACCCGGTCGGAGGGCGAGGACGCCGCCCGCCACGTGGTGATCGCCCCGACCGATTAGGTGGACCCGGATCGCCCGGAGATCCCCGGGGCGGTCCTGGCCGCCCTCGCCGAGGCCCAAGGTTATGGGTTCATCGGTCCGGGGGACCTCAATCCACACCTCGCGCATTCGATCGGATTCGCGACCGCTCTGGCCCGGATCCGTCGGAAGGGCCTCGATCCCTCCGATCTCGTCGCCGACCTCGGCCCCGGAGGGGGCCTCCCCGGCCTGGCGCTCGCCGCCCTCCATCAGGACGTGCGGTTCGCATTGATCGAGGGTTCGGCCCGCCGGGCCAACTTCCTCAGGCAGGCTGTGGATCGCAGTGGACTCTCCACCGGAGTCGAGATTCTCGGGAAGCGGGCGGAACTGGTCGGTCGCTCCCCCACTCACCGGGGGAGGTTCACGGTCGTCGTGGCCCGGTTGCTGGGCAGCCCGTCCGAGGTGGCTGAGCTCGGCGCGCCGCTCCTGAGGGACGGCGGTCATCTGGTGGTCTCCGAGCCGCCCGGCGACCCGGGCGACACCCGTTGGCCAACCGATGGAGTCGGCTTGGTGGGGCTCGGTCCCGCCACGATCAGTCGAGGGTATGCCGTGCTGGAGCTGGTAGCCCCGTGCCCGGATCGCTATCCCCGCCGGGTTGGGATCCCCCGGAAGCGGCCACTGTTCTGACCTATTGGGTTTCACGTGAAACCGGCAGGCTGCAGGACCCCTGGTCCGGTCGGTTTCCCGTGAAACGGGGCACAAAACCCCGAAATGGCCTTGACCGTAGGCACGAGCGCGGCGAGGATTGGGATGTGCTCACGTTGGCAGCGACCGGCTGATGCGCCGCTGGCGCCGGGACCGCCAACCCAAGTCGGAGTCCGAGTCCCAGTCCGACGAGCGCTTCTTCGAGGAGGATCTCCAGGGGGCCGAGCCGGAACCGCCCTCTGCGACCGAGGCCCCAGCCGAGGCTGCATCGCCGTCCCCGTCCGAGCCGGACGGATCGGTCCCCGCGGTGGAGCCCATCGAGGCCACGGAGTCCGAGACCGAGGCCCCAGCCGAGGCTGCATCGTCGTCCCCGTCCGAGCCGGACGGATCGGTCCCCGCGGTGGAGCCCATCGAGGCCACCGAGTCCGAGACCGCAGCCGGAGAGACGCCAGCCTCGGTGGTCAACCTCCTCCAGGAGCCCCCTTCCGCTGAGGTCGAGGTTCCGTCAGCCCTGGATCCGGCGCCGGAGCCCGAAGTCTCGACCACTTCATCTGAACCTGAGCGGGAAGCTGCGAGTGTCGCGGCCCCGAACCCCGAGCCTGAAGTGGTGATTGAGCCGGCCGCTCGCGGGCCCGCCCATGCGAAGGCCGCGCCAGCCGAGAGCTTTGCGGACCGAGCCCAGGCGGCCATCAGCCGGCTCGGAGAGCTCCCCTCGGCCAATGGGATCCCAAAGGTGCGGCCCCTCCCCCGCGTCGTGGCCATTGCGAACCAGAAGGGCGGCGTCGGGAAGACCACCACCACGGTCAACCTCGGTGCGGCACTCTCGGAGCTCGACTACCGGGTGCTCGTGGTTGACCTTGATCCCCAGGGGAACGCCACGAGCGGCCTCGGCATCGACACCCGGAACTTCGAGGCGTCGATGTACGACGTCATCATGCGGGATGCCCCGATCGAGGATTGCATCGAACCCACGAGCGTCCAGAACCTGTTCGTGACCCCGGCCACCATCGACCTGGCCGGGGTGGAGATCGAGCTGGTCAGCGCATTCAGCCGGGAGTTGAAGCTCAAGCGGGCCATTGACACCGTCGTCGACGATTTCGACTTCGTTCTGATCGACTGCCCTCCCTCCCTGGGCCTGCTGACGATCAACGGGCTGGCGGCCGCGTCGGAGGTCCTGGTCCCGATCCAGTGCGAGTACTACGCACTTGAGGGTTTGAGCCAGCTGCTCCGCAACGTCCAGTTGGTGGCTTCGAACCTCAACATGGGCCTCGAAATCAGCGCCATCGTCCTCACCATGTTCGACGCCCGAACCCGGCTGGCGGTCGACGTCGCCGACGAGGTCCGCAGCCACTTCAAAGAGGTGGTCTGCCGCAGCATCATTCCGAGAACGGTCCGGCTGTCCGAGGCACCATCGTTCGGCCAGCCGATCACGGTGTTCGATCCAAGCTCGCGCGGGGCGGTGGCCTACCGGGAGCTGGCCAAGGAGGTGAGCGATGGCGCGCCGAAGCGGTCTGGGTAAGGGCCTCGGGGCTCTGATCCCAACCGACCTGCCCGGGCAGCCCACATCGGCGCTGCGGGAGGTCCCCATCGGCAACATTCGGCCGAACAACCGCCAGCCCCGCACCTACTTCGACGAGGAGGCGATGTCCTCGCTGGCGGCTTCCATCCGCGAGCTGGGAGTCCTGCAGCCGGTCCTGGTGAAGGAGGTCGAGGGGGAGTCGGACAGCTACGAGCTGATCGCGGGGGAGCGCCGCTGGCGGGCGGCCCGTCGGGCTGGCCTGCAGAGCATCCCGGTCCTCGCCCAGACCCATGGGGGCGACGCCCAAAGCCTCGAGCAAGCCCTCGTCGAGAACCTCCATCGAGAGGACCTCAACGCGCTCGAGGAAGCGGCCGCCTACCAGCAGCTGATCGATGACTTCTCGTTCACCCACGAACAGGTGGCCAAACGGGTGGGCAAGAGCCGGGCCGCGGTCACCAACACCCTTCGGCTGCTCCAGTTGCCGGCCGGGGTCCAGCGGGCGCTGGCCGACTCCACCATTAGCGCCGGCCACGCCCGGGCCTTGCTCGGCACCCCGGATCGGACCCTTCAGGAGGCGCTGGTGGCCCGGGTCATCGCCGAAGGCCTGACCGTGCGGGCAGTCGAAGACGAGATCAGGGCCGCCCAAGAGGCCGTTGCCCCCGCCCCCTCCCCGAAGGGTAGTACCAATGGTACGACCAGCCGCGGCGGCCGGCCCCGCCGGCTCCCGGAGCCGGGCCTGCTGGAGCTGGAGGAGCTGCTGGCCGGCTTCCTCAACACCCGCGTCAAGGTGGACCTCAAGAACCGCAAGGGCCGACTGGTGATCGAGTTCGCCACCCTGGAGGACCTGGAGCGGATCTACCGCACCATGGTGGGGCCGGCCGCCGGCTGACCGGCGGGGAAGCGCCCCGGCCGCGCCAACCCTCAACCCGTTCTTCAGCAACTTCCACAACCTGTGCATGACGTTGTGGATTGTTGCCGTGGTCATTCGCTTGAGGGTTTGTTCGTCCGGCCGTCGAACTCGCGGCCGTCCCGTCACCCTCCGGTCACTCCCAGACCGACTGGGCCCACGCCTCGAGCGCCCCGGCCAGCGCGGTGGCGAGGGGCCGGCCCCGCTCGACGACCACGGCGGCCGGCCCCAGCTCGACCAGGACCGCCGGCATGCGGGTCTCCCGCAGCAGGGGGACCGACATGCCCAGCACCCCGCCGTCAGCGATGTCGAGCGATGGGGGCACCAGCTTCTGGACGATCTCGGCGAGCCGCCGGCCGCCCTCCGACTCGGTCCGGTACCCCGCGTAGTAGGCGGTGCGACAACCCGCCGTGGCCGGGTCGAGGCGCAACCCGATGAGGACGTCGGCCTGGCCCGCGTTGGCCTCCCGGGCTTGGACCGAGTCGTTCGGGTGGTGCATGGCGGTCACCCGGGCCCCCGAAGACACGAGGGCGCGCCGGAAGGTCGACAGCGTCGCGGCCAGCCCGCCGGGCTCACCGATGGCGACGTGCCGCCCCACCAGCGTGGGCGGCGCCCGCCGCAACAGCTCGTGGGCCCGGACGTTGGAGACCAGCTCAGCCCTGGTGTGGCGGACCCGCATCCGGAGCAGCTCGCCGACCGTCACCGGACCGACCACTCCGTCGACGGCCACACCGACGTTGGCCTGGAAGTCCCGGACGCCGGCCGCAGTCAGGTCGCCGTAGATGCCATCGACCCGGCCGCTGTCGAACCCCAGCGCGCCGAGCCGCTGCTGGAGCTCGGCCACGTCGTCGCCGCGCACCATGGGGGAGCTGCGCACGAGGGCCCGGTCGCCGAGCCGGAAGCCGGCTTCGACCAGGGTCTCCCAGGTCTGAGGCCCGCACGCGCCGTCCACCCGCAGGCCGCGTCGGTGCTGGAACGCTTCGACCGCGGCGCGGGTGGCGGGGCCGTAGCGGGCCGGGGGGTCCTCGTCGGTGGCGAGGCCGAGCCCGTCGAGGCGGAGCCGGAGGTCGGCGACCGCGTCGCCCGACGCCCCCTCCGCGAGCGGGAGGACGTCGCCCGGCGTTACAGGTACTCGGAGATCTCCTGGAGGAGCTGCGCCTTGGGCTTCGCCCCGACCAGGCGGGCCTTGGCCTCGCCGTCCTTGAACAGGAGCAGCGTCGGGATGCTCATCACGTCGTAGCGCCTCGTCACGTCCAGGCTGTCGTCCACGTTCAGCTTGGCGATCGAGATCTTGTCCCCCTGCTCCTCGGCGATCTCCTCGAGGATCGGCGCGATCACCTTGCACGGCCCACACCACTCGGCCCAGAAGTCGACCAGGACCGGGACCTCGGAGGCCTTGACATGCTCGTCAAACGTAGCGTCGTCGAGCTGCACGATCTTCCCGCTCATCGGTTCCTCCTCTGGCCGTTCCGGCCTGCTCGGCACTGCTCTCGACCGGCCGGGACCGGCACCCGTCCTGCTCCAACGCCGCCGCCGGCCCGCTTGTTCCCGGGCCCCTCAGGAGCCCCGGGCCTCCAGGTAGCGCTCGGCGTCGATGGCGGCCATGCACCCCGATCCCGCCGCGGTGACGGCCTGCCGGTAGTAGTGGTCCTGCAGGTCACCGCAGGCGAAGACGCCCTCGACGCTGGTGACCGAGCCGCCGAAGGTGCGCACATAGCCCATGTCGTCCAGCTCCAGCTGGCCCTTCAAGACCGAGGTGTTGGGCTCGTGGCCGATGGCCACGAACAGCCCCGTCACCGGGAGGACCGCCTGCTCGCCGGTCACGGTGTCCTCGACCAGGAGCCCTTCGGCTCTGGCGTGGCCCTGCACCTCGAGCACCCTCGAGTTCCATCGGATCTTGATGGTCTCGTGGGCGAAGGCGCGCTCCTGCATGATCTTGGACGCCCGGAGCCGGTCTCGGCGGTGAATGAGGGTCACCGAGCTGGCGAAGCGGGTCAGGAACAGAGCCTCCTCGAGCGCCGAGTCACCGCCGCCGACCACCGCGATGTCCTGGCCCCGGAAGAAGAAGCCGTCGCATGTCGCGCAGGTCGACACCCCGTGGGCGAGGAGGCGGTCCTCGCCGGGGACCCCCAGCAGGAGGGAGCGGGCCCCCGTCGCCACGATCAGGGCCTCGATCTCGTAGTCGGGGTCGCCGTCCCCGCCGCCGACCCAGACCCCGAAGGGCGGGCCGGACAGGTCGAGCCGCGTCACCTTGGCGGTGTGGATCTCGGCCCCGAACCGATCGGCCTGGGCCCGCATCGAGACCATGAGCTCGGGGCCGAGGACGCCGTCGGGGAAGCCCGGGTAGTTCTCCACGTCGGTGGTGAGCATGAG
>JBOGFV010000249.1:0-2585 GCA_050743525.1 Acidimicrobiales bacterium | reverse complement strand
ATCTTCCACTGCCGGGCGCTGGGCGGCGAGCTGCGACCGCACCCGCTCGAATGCAGCGACGTCGGGTGGTTCTCGCCGGACCATCTCCCGAGCCCGCTGGTCGGCGTCGAGCGGTGGGGGGAGACCGTCTTCGCGGCGCTCAATGGCGAGGTGCGCGACGTCCTCTACGACCGCATCCGCCGGCCGACTTGGCGCGGGACGATCGACGGGGGCGACGAGGCCAACGAGCGGTGAGGCCCGAGGAATCCGGGACGACGATCACGGTCGAGGCGGTGCTCACCGCCGATCCGGAGCTCATCAACGCCATCGCCCGGCTGGTTCCCCAGCTCTCCTCCTCGGCGGCCCTCCCGACCGCCTACGAGCTGGAGACGATCGTCGAGTCGCCGGCGACGACCCTGTTCGTCGCCCGTGATGCCGACCACCAGATCGTCGGCTCGCTCACGCTCGTAATCTTCCGAGTCCCGACCGGCGTGCGGGCGTGGATCGAGGACGTGGTGGTCGAGGGCTCCGCCCGCAGTGGCGGCGTCGGCACGGCGCTGGTCAACGCCGCGGTCGGCGTGGCCAGGAAGGCCGAGGCCCGCACGGTCGAGCTCACCTCCCGGCCCGACCGGCTCGATGCCAACCGGCTCTACCAACGGCTCGGGTTCGAGCAGCGCGAGACCAACGTCTACCGGCTGACCGTCGGGGCGTGAGCCCCGGGTCCTAGCGCAGGATCCGCGACAGCCGTCGGTCGGCCAGCACCTTGCCCTTGGTTTGGCAGGCCGGGCAGTACACGACCTCGTGGGACTCGAAGCGGACGCTCCGCAGCGGCGTCGCGCAGTTGAGGCATGGCTCGCCGGTCCGGTTGTGCACGAGAAAGCGCTCTCCGAGGCGGGGCGCCGACAAGGCGCCCTCGCGGGTCCGTTCCCGTTCCAGGGCCTCGTCGAGGACTGACCGCACTGAATTCACCAGGGTCTTGCGCTCCGCGTCGGAGAGGCCTTTCAGCGAGCTGAACGGGGACAGCTTGGCCCGATTGAGCGCGTCGTCGGCATAGCCGCGTCCCACCCCGGCGACGAAGTGCTGGTCGCGCAGCAGGGTGTGGACCTGGCGCGTGCTGTCGCCCTCCAGGAACAGAGCCTCGAACGCGGGGTCGTCGGGCTCGGGCCCGAGGGTGGTGAGGGGACCGGCGTCGCCGGGGCCGAGGACCCACCAACCGGCCTTGCGCTGGGTCCCGTGCTCGCGAACGAGGAGGGCGGTGTCGCCGAACGCCAACCTCATGAGCGAGCCTCGTGGCCTGGTCGCCTTCGGCGGGGCCTCGAGGTCCATCCGGCCGCCCTGGGACAGGTGGATGAGGACGCGGTTGTCGTTCTCGAAGCCCAAGACCACGAACTTGCCCCGTCGGCCCACCGACTCGACGGCCGAGCCGATCAGGTCGTCAGGCGCCGGAGCGAACGTCTTGAGGCTCGAGAACCCGAGCAGGTCGGCCTTGGACAGCCGCTTGCCCGACAGCGCGTGGTCGAGGCGCTCAGACAGCGCCTGCATCTCGGGGAGCTCGGGCATGGGCGGAACCGGTCGGCCCAGTGTACGGGGCGGCCGTTTCGATCCGGCGGCGCCGGTGGCGGCCCCACTAGCTTGACGGCGGACCGGACGGGCGGACACGAGGGGATCGAGCATGCTCACCGAGCACAGCGTCGCTCTGGCACTGCTGGTGCTCAGGGTGAGCGTGGGGGGCGTCTTCATGGCGCACGGCATCAACCACATCTACGGGGGCGGCAAGATCGCCGGCACCGCCGGGTGGTTCGAGAGCCTCGGGATGAAGCCCGGCCGCCTGCACGCCTGGACGGCCAGCCTGACCGAGGTCGGCGCCAGCGGGCTGTTGTTTCTCGGCCTCCTGACCCCGGTGGCGGCGGCGGGGGTGATCGGGGTGATGCTGGTCGCCTGGATCACCAACCACCGGAAGAACGGGTTCTTCATCTTCCGGCCCGGCGAGGGCTACGAGTACGTGATGACCCTGACGCTCATGGGGGTGGTCATCTCGATCATCGGCCCGGGTGAGTGGAGCCTGGACAACGCGACCGGCCTGATCAACCACATCACCGGATGGATCGGGCTGGCCATCGGGCTCGGTGCCGGCGCTGGCGGCGCGCTGGCCCTGCTGGCCGGGTTCTGGCGCCCGGAGCCGAAGGCCAGCGCCGACCCGGCGTAGGGGGACCTTCAGGCGGGCTCGTTCCCGTCGGGCGGGTGCAGCTCGAGTGTTCGGCCGGCTCCGGCCGGCGCGCCGGCGTCGGAGAGCTCCCGCCACGCCTGCTCGGCCCGGGATGCCACCTCGGTGACCGAGAGGCCGGTCTCGGCCGAGACCTTGACGACATCGTCGAACTCGGCCTTCACGCGGCCGCCTCCGGCCTTCACCTTGACCGCGTACCCGTCGACGTGCACGGGCTCGATGGTCCGGGCGGCCGGCCAGCGCTCGCCGTGGAGGGCGCGGACCCCGAAGGTGCCGGTCGTGACCCGGAGCACGTCCCGGAGGGTCTCGACCAGGGAGGGATCGGCGAGGACATGGATCGTGTGGCCGGGCCGGCCCTTCTTCATCACGACCGGGGTGATCC